>JBCBUN010000191.1:0-4738 GCA_039818145.1 Pseudomonadota bacterium | reverse complement strand
AGATCTTTGCCGATCGCGCCGAGAGCCTTGTATCACCCGGTGACGCGCTGGCGCTGGCCGATGCCATTGCACGCACACTGGACGCGCCGGCGCAGGCAGACGCTGTAGCAAAACAGATGCGGCAGGACATTGCCCACCGCTTCTCCGTCGGCACTATGGTGCGCGGCGTTGATGACGTTTATCGCACGGCGTTGACCGGTCTGCCGGTTCGTGACGGGGTGCCGCAGGTAATGAGCCCCGCAACGCCGCATTCCGCCAACGGGGCCTGACATGTCTGCCACGGCAGTGCCCCCGCCCCTGCACGCATACCCAGAGTCCAACACTCTGTCGTCGTCCGCGCGATGGAGCCAAAGCCTCGACATTGCCAACACGACCTTTGCGTCGGTGTTGCTGTTCTGCCTGATGGCAAGCTCGCACTACGTGCTGCGCGAACCCGCGCCCTACGATCTGATGATGGTCGCGACGGCAGGCATGCTGTTCATGCTGGGGCTGCGCATTCCGGCGGGTGTTGCCCTGCCCTTTGGTCTGATGGCACTGGTCCTGTGCGGCTACATGATTGGCGGTACGAGCGCCCGCTACATCGATCTGTCCATCAAGTTTCTGCAGACCTCGACCTATCTCACACTCACTTTCGCATTTTACACAGCTGTGGTGGCCGCCTCCCCGGACAGAGCATTAAAAGCCCTGTGGGGCGGTTACATCTTCGCAGGGCTGTGCGCGGCGGTTCTTGGCATCGGGGGTTATCTGGGGTTCATTCCCGGCAGCGATATTCTGCTGGGTGCCGGGCGCGCCAAGGCCCTGTTTGAAGACCCCAACGTGTACGGACCATTTCTGGTTCCGCCGACAATCTATGCCATCTGGCGCATGACAACGCGTGGTGTGGGGCCGGCGGTTTTCTTCTGGGGGCCGATCGCCACCGTCCTCGTGCTTGGACTGTTCCTCAGCTTCTCCCGTGGCGCATGGCTGCACATGATGTTGTCCGCCGGCGTATTCGCCGTGCTGGCCAGCATGGCACCTGAAACGCGTGGTCAACGCGGACGCATCGTGATGATCGCCATGCTCCTCGGCGTCATGCTGACCCTCGCCCTTGGCTGGGCCATCAGCATTCCCGAAGTTCGGGAGTTGCTCGAGCAGCGTCTTGGTCTGCAGTCCTATGACACCAAACAGGGCGGACGGTTCTCAGGTCAGTTTGAAGCCCTGAAGATGGCGATGCTCAATCCGTTCGGGATCGGTCCCAACAACTGGGGCATGATTGCCGCCCAGGACACGCACAATGTCTACCTGAATGTCTTTGTCGGCGGCGGCTTCCTGAGCCTGGTGGGCCTCGCGGGCGCTTTCGGTCTCACGGTGGTGCGCGGCTTCAGATATGCCATGACCGGCCCAAGGCGCGGTGTCTTCATGGTTGCTTATGCCAGCTTCATTGGCCTGATCGCCGAAGCCATCATCATCGACATCAACCACTGGCGGCATCTGTATCTGCTGATGGGGATGATCTGGGGGCTGATGCTGGCAGCCCCGCCTGCTGCGCAAACGCGCCGCTGAACAAACAGGCCGCGTCTGACATCACGTCAAACACGGCCCGTTGTGCGGCTCATCGCCGAATATGGTCGGAGCGGCCGGATTTGAACCGACGACCCCTTGTCCCCCAGACAAGTGCGCTACCAGGCTGCGCTACGCTCCGTTAGATCGCGACAGGACGACAAATCCCGCCGGGAGGGAGGCGGACTATAGGGGCGGTTCTGCTGATCCGCAACGCCATCTCCGCCAGAATCTGCGCTCACGTCAGGATCAGAACCACGTCGCCGCGCGAGCGTTCTCAAGCTTGGCTTTGAGGCCCTCCAACTCTTCGAGAAGCAGCTCAAGTTCGATCTGTTGATCTTCGGTCAGCGGCACTGGAGGGAACGGTGCCGGCGCCACGTGTTGTGCCGGTTCAGGCGCAGGGACCGCGTCCTCTTCAATGACCGGCTCCATGGTCTCACCGGCGGCCTCCGCCTCTGCCAGCTCGGCTGCATATTCCTCGCGGCCGATCTCGCTCACATGGCGCACGCCCTGCTCGCGGAAGACCTTCTGCACACCCTTGATGGTGTAGCCGTCGTGATAAAGCAGCGTGCGAATGCCGCGCAGCAGATCAACGTCCTCAGGACGGTAATAGCGCCGGCCGCCGCCGCGCTTCAGCGGCTTTATCTGTGTGAACTTGGTTTCCCAGAAGCGCAGCACGTGCTGAGGCACATCAAGGTCCATGGCGACCTCGGATATGGTTCTGAAAGCGTCTGGTGACTTCTGCACGTTCATGGAACCCTCAGGCCCGGAATCGGGGCTCAACCGGGTTAGGCGATTTCAGGAGTATCAGCAGACGGCGCGTCATCGCGCGGTGCGGATTTGTTGACCCGGTCCTTGAGCACATGGCTTGGACGGAACACCAGCACACGCCGTGGCTTGATGGGGACTTCTTCGCCGGTCTTGGGGTTACGTCCCACACGACCGCCTTTTTCACGCACGGAGAAGGCGCCGAAGGACGAGACCTTCACGGTTTCACCCTGCTCAAGGCTGGACGAAATCTCTTCCAGCACCCGCTCGACAAAGTCAGCGGATTCATTGCGGGAAAGGCCGACTTCCTGATAGACGGCCTCGCTCAGATTTGCGCGTGTAAGTGTACGACTCATGGCTACTTTTGTACTCCTCAAGCGGTCATATCGCAAGCTGCTTAAATGCCGCAACGCCAATGCCACCAATAGCTTAACTCAAAAAGTTAATGCATTCGCGCGGGTGACCTACCAGCGGATGAGTGCTGACCCCCAGGTAAAGCCGCCACCCATCGCCTCCAGCAGCACCATATCACCCTGCTTGATGCGGCCATCCTTGACCGCCACATCCAGCGCCAGAGGCACGGAGGCGGCAGATGTATTGGCATGTTGCCCGACCGTCATCACCACGGTTTCAGGGGCAAGGCCAATGCGTTTTGCCGTCGCATCCAGAATGCGCTTGTTGGCCTGATGCGGCACGAACCAGTCAATGTCCTTGGCTTCAAGGCCCGTGGCATCGAGCGCTTCATCAATGGCTTCGGCAATGTTCACCACGGCGTGGCGAAATACTTCCTTGCCCTCCATGCGCAGATGACCAACGGAGCCGCGGGACGGCCCGCTGTCCACATACAGCTTGCTGCGATGGCGACCATCAGAATGCAGATGGCTTGTCAGGACGCCGCGATCCGTATTGGCCCCCTCGCCTTCGCCTGCCTGCAACACCAGCGCACCGGCGCCGTCACCAAACAGGACTGCTGTCGTGCGGTCTTCCCAATCGAGAATGCGCGAGAAGGTCTCAGCACCGATGACCAGGACGTTTTTGGCCTGGCCGGCCTTGATGAAATTGTCTGCCGTCGCGACTGCATACACAAAGCCTGAGCAAACGGCCTGCATGTCAAACGCAAACCCGCGCTCCATACCCAGTGCGGCCTGCACAACCGTAGCCGTCGCGGGGAACGTATCATCGGGCGTCGCTGTTGCGAGAATGATCAGGTCCAGATCGTCCGCGTGGACGCCTGCATTGGCCAGGGCATCCTTTGAGGCTGCAATCGCCAGATCGGATGTCAACTCGCCCTCAGCGGCAATGTGGCGCTGATGTATCCCTGTGCGCGCCGTAATCCAGTCGTCAGACGTGTCCACCAATGTGGCCATTTCGGCATTGGTAATGATGCGCTCCGGCAGATACGCGCCGACGCCTTTTACAATTGAACGGATCATACCGTGCTGGGCTCCGGTGTTGCTTCAGCCTGCTGGGCGGCGTCTTCGCGCTCGCCTTGAACCTGTTCGAGGTCGACGGCGATCTTCTTGATGATGTCGTTACGCGCCATGTCGATTGCCAGGTCGAGTGCCGCGGCAATGCCTTCTGCAGTTGCCGACCCATGGCTTTTCACCACCACACCATTGAGCCCCAGGAACACGCCGCCGTTTACGCGGCTTGGATCCATTCGCTGGCGCAGCACATTGAAGGCCCCCCGCGCAAACAGATAACCGATACGCGACGCCAGGGACCGACGCATGGCGTTGGAGAGATAGTCACCAATCAGCCGTGCGGTCCCTTCAGCGGTCTTGAGCGCGATGTTACCGGTAAACCCGTCGGTCACCACAACGTCCACGGTGCCTTTTGAGATGTCGTCGCCTTCGACAAAGCCCGCAAACTCGAAATCCAGATGGGTGGAGCGCAGTGTCTCAGCCGCGGCCTTGATCTGCTCATTGCCCTTCATCTCTTCAGCACCGATGTTGAGCAGACCGACCTTTGGCTTGGGCTGACCCAGCGCCGTGCGCGCCATTGCTTCACCCATGATGGCAAAGTTCACCAGCGCGTCATGCTCGGCCACTACGTTGGCGCCAACGTCCAGCACAACAGTTTCACCACGCATGGTGGGCCAGATGGCCGCCAGCGCCGGGCGGCTGATGCCGGGCATGGTGCGCAACACCATCCGCGCCATCACTGTGAGCGCACCGGTATTGCCGCAACTGACAGCCGCATGTGCCCGTCCCTGCTTCACGGCATCAATCGCCAGCCACATGCTGGAGACCTTGCGGCCGGCACGCAGCGCCTGGCTCGGCTTGTCATCCATGGAGATGGCAACGTCGGTGTGGTGGATCGTGGAGACAGCCTTGAGCTCTGCATCCGCTTCAAGGAGCGGTTTCAGCTGGGCCTCGTCGCCGTGAAACTCGTAGTGAACATCGGGCTGGCGAACGCGAGCAATACTCGC
>JBCBUN010000190.1:0-4781 GCA_039818145.1 Pseudomonadota bacterium | reverse complement strand
TTGATATTCCGCGCGAAGAGCTTCAGGCCAAATATGGCAGCGAAGCATCCCAATACATTGAGTTGCGGTCCGGTGCGGTTGCGCATGTGCGTGATGAAGGCAACCGGGATGGCGATGTTCTCGTGCTCGTGCATGGCTCCAACGCGTCGCTCCACACCTGGGAGCCGTGGGTCGCGCGCCTTGGGGACACATATCGGGTCATCTCGCTGGATATGCCTGCTCACGGTCTGACCGGCGCGACACCGGACGCGGATTATTCCGTGACAGGGATGGCAGCGTTTACCCATGAGGTGGTGCGCAAGCTTGGCGTTGAGAAGTTCACGCTCGCGGGCAACTCCATGGGGGGCGCTGTGGCACTCAACTATGCGGTGGCGTATCCGGATGATCTTGAGGGGCTCATTCTTGTCTGTTCTTCCGGCATTGCACGCGAAGAGGCCGAAACGTCTTCCGGCGATGCGGCGCGGTCGTTCTCCCTGGTGAACATGCCTGTGGTCAGCACCGCGCTGCGCTGGCTCACGCCGCGCTTCATTTTTGAAGATGGTCTGCGTGGGGTGTTCGTTGACCAGTCGATCGTCACCGATGACATGGTGGATCGGTACGTTGAGCTCAATGTGATGGAAGGCACGCGTGATGCGACGCGGGCGCGCTTTGGCACACCGCGGGTTCAGGTGCCTGCTGAGACTGTCCGGTCACTGGAAACGCCGACCCTCGTCATGTGGGGCGACAAGGACCCTCTGATCCCGGTCTCCGTTGGCTACCGGTTTGATGAACTGCTGCCTAACTCTACGTTGGTGGTTTACGAGAATGTGGGCCACATTCCGATGGAAGAAGTGGCTGACGTCAGCGCCACTGACGTGCGGGCCTTCATGGCGGCAAGTGCAGTGCCTGCGGCTGCGTCTGCTCCGCCGGCGATGCCGCCGCTTGAGGCAACGGTGACAGTTGAAGATGACGGCTCCCTCACTGTGGAGGCTGCAGAAGACGCAGCTGAAAGCGAGGTTGTCGAGGACGCCCAGGAGGAAGTGGTTGAAGAGGCTGCCGAGTAAGGCAGCTGTCGGTCTTTCAAAATGTCACACGGGGAAGATGCGGCTGACGCGTCTTCCCCGTTTTGCTTGGTGAGGCCGAGACCAAACCGGTGGCCCAAGGCCAAGGTTCTCTTAACCATCAAAGGGTAGGCTCAGTGCGCGCTGGGGGTGGGTTAATTTGCTCTGCTTCATGACTTGCAGCGGGGCCATATTCCCCCTATCTTCCGCGCCCGCCGGTCAGGTTACCCCTCTTTTTGCGGGCAGCCTCACGATGGTTAAGCCGCTTTAGCTCAGCTGGTAGAGCACGTCATTCGTAATGACGGGGTCAGGTGTTCAAGTCACCTAAGCGGCACCACCGGCCCGCACTTCACAGAAGTTGCATGAGGTCGGTGGTTTGTACCTGACCGAAGGCCGATTTCCTCCTATATGATTGCGCTCATGAACCACTCGTGCCTCCCGACGGAAGGAAATGCGTCCCATGGGTTTTCTTGATGACATCACAGCTCGTTTCAAATCCCTTGTGGGTGAAGAAGAGGATGCGGCGGCGGAAGACCAGCAGCTGCAGAAGGCCATCGCCACGCTGCTGGTGCGCTCGCTTGTGATTGATGGGGAAGAAACCATCGAAGAAGCCATGAAGCTGGTCGATCTTCTCAAGAGCCAGTTTGAGCTGTCCGACCGTGAAGCGGAAGACCTGTTCAAGGAAGCCAAGGTCGCGGAACGTGACGCGACGGACCTCTTCAAGTTCACAAATGTCGTAACGGAAAAGATGGACCGCGACGGGCGTATCTCGGTTCTGGAAATGATGTTCGAGATTGTGGCCGCAGACGGCAAGGTGGACGTGTTTGAAGAAAACCTCATGAACCGTGCCTCCAATCTGCTGCGGGTCCCGGACTATTACCGCGACGAAGTCCGCTCTAAGCTGTTTGCCCTGATGAGTAAATAGGAGCGGGCGCCATGTCAGCGAACACCCAGGTGGTGATGGATTTTGTCGGGGCGTGGAACGCGCGCGACTTCGACAAGATCATGAGCTTCTTTGATGAGACGAGCTTCTATCACAATCTGCCCATGGACCCGGTCACCGGCACCGCGGCGATCCGTGGCGTGCTTGAAGCCTTCTTCAATTCCGCCAGCGAAATTGACTGGGTTGTGCACGCCATCTCGGAAACGGATGACGGCATCGTGCTGACCGAGCGCAGCGACAAGTTCCTCATCAATGGCAAGTGGATGACGCTACCGGTCATGGGTGCGTTTGAACTGGACGGCCAGATCATCCGCAAATGGCGCGACTATTTTGATCTCAAGACCTTTGAGTCCGAGATGGCGCGGGTGTCGAGCGACTGATACAGGCTCCTAGATCAACCCATGTCGCCGCACGTCGGCGACCATGTCCTCAAGCATCTCAGGCAGATCGCGAAGTTCCACACCCAGGCTGTCGCGGCGCGACGTGTCGAATGCCGTCGGCTTGGCAAGTGCTACATCTGGATCCCATTGCGGCGGTGCATAGCCGGGGACCACATTGACGAGTGCGGTGAGAATGTCCCGCCAGTGCCAGCTGCGTTTAACGCCGAAGTACCGGCCCTGCGCCTCTTCTTTCTCCAGCGCGGCCACGTGGAGTGCTGCCAGGTCGCGTACATCGATCATCGACATCGACCCGTTGGGAATGCTGTCGCCCATGCGATCGCCCTTGAGGATGGCAGCAAACGCGCGATGGCCTGAATTGGGTTCTGGCCCAAGCGTTGGCCCGGTTATCATTGACGGGTTGATGGTGGCACACCGCAACCGGCCCTGCGATGCCTCTGACTTTGCGAGAATGGTCCTGTCATAGCGGGTCTTGGCAGCCGCGGCGAATTTGTTTGCCGCCAGTTGTGCGGTGTCGTCGGACCAATGGTCCATTTCGCGTTTCTCGTGAGGGTCCCCGCCCGGTGGGTTTGTTGATCCGGTCGAGGATGTAAAGACCGCACGCGGGACGCCGGCTTCAAGGGCCGCATCACAGATCGTACCTGCGATTGCTTGCATGAAGTCGACCGTGGCCATCTCCTGCTTCGTCAAGCCTACGCAGTTGATGAGACCGGTGCAGCCATCAAAGGCGCGTACCAGGCTTGTCCGGTCCAGCGGGTCCGTGTCGACGAGCGTCAAGTTGGCGCCATCGGTCGCTTTGACGGCTAGCGCTGTTTGAAGCCAGGGGCGTTGCGCGCTCCTACGGCTCGTGCCGCGGACGTCGTAACCGTGCGCAAGCAGGGTTGCGGCAACGTGTGATCCGACGAAGCCGCTGCACCCGATGACGCATACTGGGCCCTTGGGCATGTTCATCTCCGAATGTGCGATCAAACGGTCTGAGGGCCGCGCAACAACCCACCTGGCCGCGCGCCGGTGTCATTGCCGTTTTCAAATGTCACGACGCCTGACTTGAGGGTTGCGATGTAGCCGGTGGCTTCCTGCACCAGGCGTCTGCCGTTGGCCGGCAGGTCGTGGGCCATGTGGGGCGCGGGTATCGCCAGCTTGTCGAGATCGATGATGTTGATGTCGGCTTTCATGCCCGGCTTGATGAGGCCGCGATCGGCGAAGCCATAGAGCAGGGCCGTGTCGCGGGTCTGGCGCTTGACGATGAACTCAAGCGGCAGCTTGTCGCCGCGTGTCCGGCCTTTGACCCAGTGGGTCAGCATGAAGGTGGGAATGGATGCGTCGCAGATGGCACCGCAATGGGCGCCACCGTCGCCCAGACCAATATTTGTGCGTGGGTGCTGCAGCATGGTGTGGATCGGGTCCATGGCGCCGGCGGTGTAGTTGAAGAGCGGGAAGTAGAGCAGGCCTTCGCCGCCATTGGCGCACATGGCGTCGTAGATCACCTGTTCGGGCTTGATGCTCTGCGCTTTAGCAATGGCTGCAACGCTTTGTTCGGGCGTGGGTTCATAGTCCGGGGCAGAGCCGTCGCCTGCATCCAGCACAAACATCTTTTCAAATGACCTTGTGACGAACAGGCCGAACCCTGTCATGTCGGCGGGTGTCTCGTTGATCATCCGTGTACGGAAGTCAGGGTCGGCCACGCGGGTGCGGCGATCTGACGGAGACAGTGCGGCAAGCTCGGCCCAGCTTGGGAAGGCGATGAAGGGATGTACCGTGCATTCCCAACCCATGAGGATGCCTGCGGGGCGGCCTGCAACCTGCGCATAGAGCGGCAGGTCTTCTGCATCCACCTTGTCGAGAAGGCCGAGCATCTTTTTCCAGAGTTCCGGTGCTTCGTCGGTCTGCACGAGGTTGAACGTGACGGTGACACCAAGGTCGCGCGCCATGCGCTCCATCCAGCCGAACTCCTTGTCCATGTCCTTGTGGTTGGAAGTCATCTGGAAAACACCGTGGCCTGCACGCTTCAATGCGTCGCCAATGCCAAAGAGTTCGTCTTCCTTGGCGAAGGTGCCGGGCACATATTCGCCATCGGTGGCCTTGTGCAAAAAGGTGCGGGACGTGGAGAAGCCGACAGCGCCAGCGCGCACGCCGTCTTCGACGATCTGCGCCATGCGGGCGATGTCATCTTCGCTGGCTTCTTCGTTCTTGGCGCCGCGTTCGCCCATGACATAGCCGCGCACCGCGCCATGGGGCACCTGGGCGGCAATGTCGATGGCATAGGAGTGGCGGTCCAGGGCATCCAGATATTCCGGAAAGCTTTCCCAGCCCCAGGTCAGGCCTTCGGTCATGGCGGCCCCGGGGATGTCTTCCACGCCTTCCATCAGGCCGATGAGCCAGTCGTGCTTGTCAGGGGCG
>JBCBUN010000189.1:0-4792 GCA_039818145.1 Pseudomonadota bacterium | reverse complement strand
ATCGGTGATTTTCATTTCCACCGAATAAATAGGACGTCCCTGCTTCACTTTGATGTCGATCTGCTTATCAAGCGGCAGATCTTCCATGTCAGCCTTCAACGACCCAAGTGTGCCCATCGGCGACAGCTCGGTCATGCCCCAGGCGTGGAATACCTGTACATCAAACTCTTTTTCAAACGCTTCAATCATGAAGCGCGGCGCAGCCGACCCGCCAATGACAACACGATTGAGCGCAGGCAGTTTCTTGCCCTGAGCCTGCAGATACTGCAGCAGCATCAGCCAGACGGTTGGCACCGCTGCGGTGATGCTGACCTTCTCAGTATCCAGCAATTCAAAAATGCTTTCGCCATCCATGTTGGCGCCGGGCATGACAAGCTTGGAGCCGGAGGCCGGAGCCGCAAATGCAATGCCCCAAGCATTGGCGTGGAACATGGGGACCACTGGCAGCACGTTGTCGACGGACCGCATGCCGATAGCATCGGGATTGTTCACAGCCATGGAGTGCAGGACGTTGGAGCGGTGCGAATAGAGCACACCCTTGGGGTTGCCCGTTGTGCCGGACGTATAGCAAAGACCGCACGCGTCGTTTTCGTCGACCTGCGCCCATGTGAAATCGTCTGAGTTGGCGTTGATCAAGGTCTCATAGCAATGTGCGTTCTTGAGCTTAGTCTCCGGCATCTTGTCTTCGTCGCACATGATAATCACGTGCTCGAGTTTGGGCAGTTGATCTGCAATGCCTTCGATGATGGGGATAAAGGTCAGGTCGACGAAGATGATGCGATCCTCGGCATGGTTGGCGATATAGACCAACTGCTCAGGAAACAGACGTGGGTTGAGTGTGTGGCATACGGCACCCATGCCCATGATGCCGTACCAGGCCTCAAGGTGGCGGTCCGTGTTCCACGCCATGGTGGCAATCACGTCGCCTTGCTTCATGCCAAGGCTCGTCAATGCATTTGCGATCTTCTTGGACCGCGAATGAACCTGCTTATAGGTCGAGCGACGGATCGGGCCTTCAACAGACCGTGTCACAATTTCTCGGTCGCCGTGATACAGCGCTGCATGATCAATGATTGAGTGGACCAGAAGCGGCCAGTCCTGCATCAAACCCTTCATGGGGTAGTCTCCCTGTGTACCGGCCTCGCGTGGCGATGCCCGCGCGCCATAATTGATTGCATGGTCTTTTTGACTGCCGCATGGTGGCAGCCCCACATTTGGCCGTACTTTAGGCGAGGCGGGCCTTAGGCTCAACGCGGCAATCACCTTGGTTTGCACAAAATAGCTGAGGGCTTTGCACAAAGTTCAACGGTGAAAACCCATATGAATCAAGAGGAAGACTACCGATGAGCGATATTACCTTCGCGCCCGCCCATGTTCTGGCTGCGATGATCAGACGACGCGATTTATCATCGGTAGAGCTGCTGGATCATCTCATCAGCCGCTACAACACGCATAACCCGGCCATCAATACCATTGTTGCCACGGACTTCGAGCGGGCACTGGCTCAGGCCGAAGAGGCCGACCATGCCCTGTCACGTGGGGATATCTGGGGCCCCTATCATGGGGTGCCAATGACCATCAAAGATGCTCTGGAAACGGAGGGTCTGGTCACCACCGGGGGTGCGACTGATTTTGCCTCGCACGTTCCTGATCGGGATGCTGATGCGGTTGCTCGGATTAAGGCTGCCGGCGCAATTGTCTTTGGCAAGACCAACGTGCCGTTCTTCTCTGGTGATCTGCAGAGCTATAATGATGTGTACGGAACGACCAATAACCCCTGGGATGTGACGCGCGGTCCGGGGGGGTCTTCCGGCGGCGCTGCGGCGGCACTGGCTGCCGGCCTGACACCTCTTGAAATCGGCTCAGACATCGGCGGATCAATCCGTACGCCTTCGCATCTGTGCGGCATCTTTGGTCATAAGCCGAGTTTCAATCTCGTCTCCAAGCGTGGCCATGTTCCTGGCCTACCCGGCGCACTCTTCACCGGCGACCTTTCTGTTGTTGGACCCATGGGGCGCTCTGCCCGCGATCTGGAAATTGCTTTGTCGATGATCATGGGCCCGGATGACTTCGACAGCGTTGGCATGGCACCGGCTCTCCCCGAACCCCGTGCCCGAGATCCACGCGAGCTTACCATCGCCACCTGGTTCGATGACCCCTACTGCCCGGTTGAATCCGAGAACGTCAAAATCATGGAGCGTGCCGCAGACGCACTTGAGCAGGCGGGTGCCACAATACATCGCGATGCCCGCCCGGAACTCTCCTTTGGCGAAGCCTTTGAGGTTTATGCAACGCTGCTAAACGGTGGCACCACTCGTGGCTTCCCACCGCATGTTCTTGAACGGCTGCGCGAAACAGCCAAGACGCTGGACCCTGACGACAAGTCCCATCAGGCCATGCAGGCCCGCGGTGCAACGCTGAGTTATCATGAATGGCTTGTCTGGAAAGAAGTTCAGGCGCAGATGCGCGCCAAGTGGGCCCGCTTCTTTGAAACCTATGACGCTGTTCTCATGGCGGTGGCGCCTGTTTCAGCTTTTCCACATGATCAGCAATCCAATTTTCACAACCGTACACTGACAGTAAATGGGGAAGACCGCCCCTATCTTGATCTTGTGAGCTGGTCAGGGTTGCCGCTTGTTTCTTATCTTCCAGGAACCGCTGTTCCGGTTGGCCGAACCGAGGCTGGTTTGCCGGTTGGCATTCAGATTGTTGGTCCTTATCTGGAAGACTTCACGACCATTGCCATCGGCAGCATGCTCGAGCGCGAGCTTGGCGGGTTTGTGGCACCACCCGACTTTGCCTGATTGGCCATACCAAAGCGCGGCGTATTGGAGAGCATGAAACGTGGACATCTATCACGGTTTTTTTGACCTCACCGATGGTCAATCCGACACTGAATTTGCTGACGACCTTGCGGGTTTCATGTCTTACCTAAAGGCCGAAGGCAGAATTGAAGGCTGGCGGTTGATGCGCCGCAAGCTCGGCCTCGGGCCCAAAGAGATGGGCGAGTTCCATTTGATGATTGAGGTGACAGGGCTCGCCCAGCTGGATGATGCCTTTACCCATGTATCCGGCCGTGCCGGCGATGTCGAAGCAAAGCACGCTGCAGTCAATCAGAAGATTGCCGGCATTACCTTCGCGCTCTACCGCGATTTTCCTGACCAACACCGCACACGCGGTGAAGAGAGGTTTTAGGGTCTGGGGTTTCGGGCCTAGGCGCCTTCGGGAAATCCTGCCCACAAGGCTGAAACTGTTTCATCAAATTTTCCGCGCGTGCTCGCATCCGGTACCACGCAGTGCTGCTTGTTGGCCTCGATGGCGGCAATAGCTCGGGCAGCCACGTGCTCTACGGTCATTCCCTCATCACGCCAATAAGCGCCAGCTTCTTCGGGCTGATGGCGCGCACCGCCAAAACGCTCAGGCCGTGAGCGGGCAGCATCCCAAATCCGCGTGTTCACAAGTCCTGGGTAGATCGTTGTCACGCCGATACCTTTGGGCTCCAGTTCGGCCCGCACCCCCTCTGCAAGACCGGCCATGGCCTTCTTGCTGGCACCATAGGCGGCCAGGCCTTCATCCAACGGGGCAAGACATGCTGATGACGCGGTGAATGCGACATGGCGCGGGCCACCGCCTTCAATCATGGCAGGTGCAAATGCGCGGGCGGTGTTGATCGGTCCAAGCACGTTCACGTTGAGCAGCCAGTCGACCGCCCGTTCGGATGCGCCAACATAGCCGCCGCCAATTCCCACACCGGCATTGATAATAAGGAGCGCGACAGCTCCAAGATCAGCCTCAACCTTTTTGGCTGCAGCCGACAGACTTTCGCGGTCCGTCACGTCAGCTGCCACAGCCAACGATTTGACGCCTAGATCCTGAACCGCATCAGCGGTCGCCTGGGCCTTGTCCTTCAGAACATCAAGCACGGCAACATTGACGCCTGCCCGGCCAAGCTCCAGCGCATAGGCCGCGCCGATACCATCTGCGCCCCCGGTGATGACGGCGTTTAGTCCCTTGAAACGCGACATGGATTGCCCCCTGCTTGCATGACCTTTGGTCATATATGGGATCGACGCCAGCACAGACAAGCTTTTGACTTGCCCCGGCGCACCGTTGCTAACTATGTCGGACTCTCACACATGAGATGAGGAACGGGACATGGACCTTACCAATGCGCAGATGCGCGACATTGAGACACTAATCCACCCCTATACCAATCTGGATGCGTTTCGGCAGACAGGTCCGGTCGTCATGGAGCGTGGTAAGGGAATCCATGTGTGGGATACCAACGGCAAACAATACATCGAGGGTTTGTCTGGCCTGTGGTGCACGTCCCTTGGCTACAACGAGCAGGAGTTGGTGGATGCTGCCATGGAGCAGTTCCGTACGCTCCCCTTCACGCACACCTTTGCCGGAAAGAGCCATGAGCGTGCCATTGAACTTGCGGAGATGCTCAAGGAAATAGCACCTCATGATGCATCAAAAGTACTTTTCTGCGGGTCAGGCTCGGAAGCCAATGATCAACAGATCAAACTCGTCTGGTACTACAACAATGCGCTGGGACGCCCGGCCAAGAAGAAAATCATTTCGCGCAAACGGGCCTATCATGGGGTGACTGTCGCGACGGCCAGCCTCACAGGCCTGCCTGCGAACCAGATGGACTTTGACCTGCCTATTGATCGCATCCATCACGTCAATTGCCCGTTCGCTTATCGCGAGGCAGAGCCCGGAGAAACAGACGACCAGTTTACGGACCGCCTGGCCGCTGAGCTTGACGAGTATATTCAACGTGAAG
>JBCBUN010000188.1:0-4801 GCA_039818145.1 Pseudomonadota bacterium | reverse complement strand
TAGATCAGGGCATGGGTGTCATCGGCCACAGCTTCCAGAACGGCGGCAATGAGCTTGGCGTCCGGTGGCAGGGGCACATATTCCTTGGCACCGGCGCGGATGGCGTTGACGGCAGCGCGGGCATCTGAGCCCAGGCCGCAGGCAACGATCGGCAGGGCAATGCGCTCTGCCTGCAACTGGGCTGCGAGCCAGCCGATGTCATTGGAGACTTCAACCATCAACAGGTCGGCACCCTGGCCGGCGCGCAGGGCGTCCATGGCCTGTTCTCCGGTGTCGACTTGCGCGACTTTGGCACCTGTTTCCATAGCCATTTTCGTGGCGGTGGTGAGCTGGCCGTTGAGGCTACCTACAATAAGCAAACGCATGGGGTTGGCTCCTTAACGCGAATACTGGACGCGATCTGCTTCGGGAAGCAGGGCGTTGAGTGTGTGTTCGACCTGGCGAGGATGATCCTTGCGGCCGATGGCGGCTGCACCTGCGGCGTAGATCGCGAGCATGTCGCGTTCATCGCCTGAGATGCGATCAAGTTTGGCGGCAAGCGGGGAGAGCACCATGGTGCCCAGAACCGCGCCGTAGAAAGTGGTGAGCAGGGCCACAGCCATGGCCGGGCCGATTGCTGCGGGGTCGTTCAGCTGACCAAGCATCTGCACGAGGCCGACGAGCGTGCCGATCAGGCCCATGGCCGGCGCAATGTCTGCGGCACGGCGAAGAACCTCGGCGCTTTCAGCGCGGCGCTGTGCTGTTGCAAGACGTTCGTCTTCAAGCATGCGTTCCACGTCCGCGACCTCAATGCCGTCGACCAGCATGGCAAGCGCGCGTGACAGGAAGGGGTCGTTGCGAAGCTTCGGGAGCAGGCGTTCAACGCCCAGGAGGCCATCCTTGCGGGTCCGCTCGGCGATCTTCAGCATCCGGTCAGCAGCGCCCTTGCGGTTGAACCGCGGGGTGGCGAGGGCTGACCAGGTCTCACGGATCGCCACGATGACCTCGAGAGGAGAAAACGAGATCATGGTGACGGCGAGTGTGCCGCCGAAGACGATGAGAGCTGCACGCACATCAAGGAATGCCGACCCGTTGCCTTCAAGGGTCAGGGCAGCCGCCAGCAAGGCGAAGCTTGCGATCAGGGCGATGATGGCTGTGAGTGATGAGCGCATGATGGTGTTTTCCGTTACCACGTCGTCTTACGCGGCGTTTCCGCCCTTGATGATTTCCGTCATGGTGACGCCGAGACGCTCGTCCACGACCACGACTTCGCCACGGGCGACGAGACGGTTGTTGACGTAAATGTCGATGGCCTCACCGACCTTGCGATCCAGTTCCACCACAGCGCCGCGGCCCAGCTTGAGGAGCTGGCTGACTTCCATGTGGGTCTTGCCGAGTACGGCGGAGACATGCACCGGTACGTCGAACACAGCCTCAAGGTCAGCGGCAAAGCGTTCCTGGCCGTCACCTTGTGGTCCGTTTTCTTCCCCGCCTTCAGCACCTTCCGCAGGGACGGGAAGCTCTGCATCCGGGCTGGCAAATTCAGCGTTTGGACCTGCGTCCGAAGCTGCGTTTGACAGATCCTCCAGCGGCATATCTGTTTCTTCACTCATGGTCTTCTCCTCAACTCTGTCCGGTTTGGGCTTTCCAGTGCCCGTGCGGAGCAGGGGTTATTGCTGTTTGCCCAGAAGGGCGAAAAAGTCTGTCTGTCCGGACTGATCGGCGCCTGGCGCTGACAGGTAGGTGCGGACAATCTGCTCAATGTTTGCGTCAAGGGCCGGCGTGTCGCGGGTGATCGCGCCACTGGCCCATTCAATGCGAACATCGCCGGGTTCAACGTCATCGCTGCTGCGCAGCACAAGCTGACCTTCAAAGCCGTGTTCGCGCGTCATCTCAGTAATGCGCTGCTCGAGCGGGCCCTGCTGGTCATCAGCGACATGGATGACCACGCGGGCTTCGTTGCGAAGCAGGGCAAAGGACTGCTCGATGACAGCTTCAATTTCAGCAGTCGGAGCGGTTTCCATCAGGGCAGGCATGAGCTTGCGGGCGATGGTGAGTGCGATTTCCGCAGCTTCTTCACGCAGCGTTGCGCGTTCGGTATGCAGGTTTTCAAGCAGGATGCTGAGACGTTCAGCGACCTGCTGGGACCCTGCTGCAATGGTGCGCGAGAGTTCAGCTTCCTCACTTGTGCGGGCTGCCTCTTCGCCCGCGGCAAAGGCTTCGGCGCGAATGGCGTTGACTTCTTCTTCGGACCATTTGGTCTTCTTGCGTTCAGCGCGCGGCTGCACGACGGCGCCCTTGGACAGTTCTCGATCGAACTCGAACCGGGAGGTTTCCTGCAGGGTGATGATGGCTGGGTTGCTCATGAGGTCTGGTGCTCTTTATGTCCGTCCGAAACCGGATCAATAGATGAGCTCGTCCTCCGCGTTGCCGTCCGCCATCATGATTTCGCCCTTGTTGGCGAGATCCTTGGCGATGTTGACCATCATCATCTGCGCTTCGTCCACGTCCTTGAGGCGGACGGGGCCCATCATGTCCATGTCTTCGCGCAGCATCTTGGCGGCACGTTCGGTCATGTTGGACAGGAAGAGATCGCGCAGGGTGTCGGACGAACCCTTGAGACCCAGAGCCAGCTTGTCCTTCTCAACAGCGCGCAGAAGTGTCTGAACGGAGCCGGGATCGAGCTTGGCCAGGTCTTCGAAGGTGAACATGAGGGCCTTGATGCGCTCGGCCGCGTCGCGGTTGCGCTCTTCAAGGGATGTCATGAACCGGTTCTCGGTCTGGCGATCGAAGTTGTTGAAGATTTCCGCCATGGTCTCGTGGCTGTCGCGACGGTTGGTGCGCGCAAGGTTGGACATGAATTCCTGGCGCAGGGTCTGTTCGACCTTGTCGAGAATGTCCTTCTGCACGCTTTCCATACGCAGCATGCGGTTGACGACTTCCATGGAGAAGTCCTCGGGCAGGGCACCCAGCACGTTGGCGGCATGGTCCGCGCGGATCTTGGACAGGACCACGGCAACCGTCTGCGGGTATTCATTCTTGAGATAGTTGGCGAGAACCACTTCGTTCACATTGCCCAGCTTGTCCCACATGGTGCGACCGGCAGGGCCACGAATTTCTTCCATGACAAGGCTGACGCGTTCGTCGGGAAGGAAGCGCGACAGCAGGCGTTCGGTCGAGTCAAAGGTGCCGACAAGGGCACCGGTTGTTGACATGCCGGACACAAACTCGAGCAGGAGCTTTTCAACGAGCTCCGCATCGACCGTGCCCAGATTGGACATGGCCATGGAGAGTTCGCGGATTTCGTCGTCGTCGAACATTTCCCACAGCTGAGCGCCATGCTCTTCGCCAAGGGCAAGCAGCATGATGGCGGCTTTCTCGCTGCCTGCCAGCTTGTTGATGTCCATCTTCGGTTTTGTTTGAGCGACCATGATGTCGACTTTCAGACCTTGTTGGCGCGTGCGTTATGCGGTTTCGTGGAGCCAGCCGCGCAGGATTGTCAGCGACTCTTCGGGATGGTTCTGAACGATTTCGCCGACCTTGCGGACGGAGCTTTCGCGTACCTGTCCTTCAATCTGGGCGATGTCGATCATCGAACCTGTGTTGTCGTCCAGCATCATCGCGGCCTGCTGCTCCGGTGTGGGGGCGGCAAGCGCAATGGGTGTGCCGTCGGGGGCTGTGATGACTTCCTGACCGTCAGCCTGAGCCTGTGCCAGCATCTGCTGCATGTCAGGGCTTGGAAGCTGCGGGGCGTTGCTTGGGGCACCGCCGGTGAGAGCAGCCTGGCCGCCCTGCTGGACGCCAGGTGTGGTCAGCTTGTTGATGAGTGGGCGCGCTACCAGGAAGACGCCGAGCAGCGTGACGACCAGAAGGGCACCAAGCTCAGCCAGACGCATGACATCCAGATTGCTGGTGATGCTGTCCATGAAGCCAAGTTCGGCGGCATCGTCTGCCAGAAACTCAGTTGCAGTGTCGTTGATTGGCAGGTTCACCACCTCAACACTGTCTCCGCGCGCGGCATCAAAGCCGATGGAGGAGCGGACCAGACGTCCGATCATTTCCAGTTCTTCTGGCGTGCGGGCGGTGTATGTCCGTGTGCCGTCTTCGGCAGTCTCATAGGCCCCATCTACCAGGACGGCGACGGAGAGGCGCTTGACGCTGCCGGCCTCGATCACTTCCGTTGTGGTGGTGCGGGAGATTTCGTAATTGACGGTTTCTTCGACGCGGGCGTTGCTTTCATTGGAGGTTGCGTCGTCTGCACCGCCACCCTGGCCGATCGCATCCGGCAGATCATTACCAACGGTGACGCCAGCCTGCGCGTCGCGCTCTGTTGCGGATGAAGATTCTTCAACTGTCTGGGTTGAACGCACGACCTGGCCTTCAGGATCGAATGTCTCCGAATTGCGGGTGATGCGATTGAAGTCGAGTTCGGCTGCGACCTGAATGCGCGCGCGATTGGTTCCGACGACACTGGTGACAATGTCGGCGACCTGACGGCGCAGGCGTGTTTCGTATTCACGCTGACGCTCATCCATGGTGGAGGAGCCCAGCGATGTGCCATCGGCACCGCCGGCAATCATGGCGCCGGTTTCATCAATGATGGAGACGTTGGCAGCATTGAGACCTTCGACCGCAGAGGCCACAAGGAACTGAATGCCCTTTGCCTGACTGCGACCCAGGCCACCACGGGCTTTGATGACGATGGACGCGGTCGGTTCCTGGCGTTCGCGGCTGAAGAGTTCACGCTCGGGCATCACAAGATGCACACGGGCGGCCTGAACCGTATCCAGCGCGCGAATGGTGCGGGCGAGTTCGCCTTCCA
>JBCBUN010000187.1:0-4831 GCA_039818145.1 Pseudomonadota bacterium | reverse complement strand
CTATGGCGCTGGCCACAATGAAGAGCTGGTGGGGCGTGTCCTCAAGCCCCATCGTGATCAGATCCAGCTGGCAACGAAATTTGCGATTGTTCCGGGCAAGGACGGCAAGCTCATGGGCGTACAATGCGATCCGGCCTATGTGAAGCAGGCCTGTGAGGCCAGCCTCACACGACTGGGGCTGGATCATATCGACCTCTATTACATGCACCGGCTTGATCCCAATGTGCCCATTGAAGACACGGTGGGTGCCATGTCCGAGCTGGTGAGCGAAGGCAAGGTAAAGCATCTTGGTCTGTGCGAGATTTCCTCCAAGACCATCCGCCGGGCGCATGCGGTGCATCCCATCAGTGCGGTTCAGTCTGAATACTCCCTGTGGACCCGGGAAGTAGAAGAGCACGTGCTTCCCGTGTGTGCGGAACTTGGCATCGGCTTTGTCCCCTTCTCGCCCCTGGGCCGGGGCTTCCTCACGGGCGCTCTGTCGAAAGATGATCTGGGCAAGGGCGACATGCGCAACATGCTGCCGCGTTTCAGTGGAGACAATTTCGACAAGAATCGTGCGCTTGTTTCTGCGGTTGAAGAAATGGCCGCCGACAAAGGTGTGAAGGCCGGCCAGATTGCGCTGGCATGGGTGATGTCCCAGTCAGAGGGAATCGTCCCCATTCCCGGCACCAAACGCCGAAAGTATCTTGAAGAGAATGCTGCCGCCGACACCGTTGATCTGACGACGGACGATTTGGCAAAGCTCGATGCTATTTTCGGTGGTGATGCCGTCACAGGCGAGCGTTACCCGCAGGCGATCATGGACACGGTTGAGAAAGACTGACGCCTAGTCTGCCCAGCCGCGGTTGCTGCCGTCGTCATACTCGTCATCGCCGCCACCAAAGAGCCGCGCGAAGAAGCCCGCATCGGGGTCGCGCGGCGTGCGACGCTGATAGCCTTCCGGCGTGTAGCCCGGAGGGCCAAAGCGCGGATCATAAGCGGGTGCCGTGCGATCATACTCCGGTTGCGGGGGCACAGCGGCAATGGTGACTGGCGGCTGCCAGTTGCCCGGCAGATTGCGGATGGGTTTACCGGAATGGGCAGCAGTCATGAAGTTGGCCCAGATCTGCGTCGGTAGTTTGCCGCCGGTGACTTTCACCATGGATGCGCCGTCGTCGTTGCCGACCCAGACACCTGCAACGATGTCGGCGGTGTAACCGATAAACCATGCGTCGCGATTGTCCTGGCTGGTGCCGGTCTTGCCGGCAGCCGGACGACCGATCTGTGCGCGGCGGCCGGTGCCCGTGGCGATGGTTTCGCCAAGCATGGCGTTCATGCGCGCCACATTGGCCCGCGCAACGACCCGGCCCGGGCCGTCGCCGGTACGCTCAAACAGGACTTCCGTCTGGCCTTCTTCATTGACCATGGTGACGCGGTTGATGATGTGGGTGAAGACGCCCTGCCCGCCATTGGCAAGCGGTGCGTATGCGCCGGTGAGCTCGGCAAGGGTAACTTCCGACGACCCCAGCGCCAGCGACAGATCGGCCCGAAGGTCTGAGGTAATGCCCATGCGCCGCGCAGTGCGGGCAACCGTGCCCGGCCCCGCTTCATGAGTCAGGCGCACAGCGACGGTGTTGATGCTTTTTGACAGAGCCCGCATGAGGGTAACGTCACCCTCATACTTATCCGAGAAATTGGAGGGCGTGTAATTGGCCACGCGAATTGGCGCGTCGCGGCGGATGGTCAGGGGCGTCATGCCGCGCTCAAGCGCTGTCAGATAGACGAATGTCTTGAAGGCAGAACCCGGCTGACGCTTTGCCGTTGTTGCCCGGTTGAACTGGCTTTTGCGGTATTCACGCCCGCCGACCAACGCGCGCACGGCGCCATTTGGCGACATGGCCACGAGTGCCCCCTGACTCACATTGGCTGCTTCGCCTACCAGCGCCAGCCCACTCTTGATGGCGCCGACAGCCGCAACCTGAAGGTTCGGGTCGATGGTTGTTTCGACAGTGATGTCGCGTTCCGCGCGGCCGACAAAGTCCGCCAGCTGTTCTTCGATCCAGTCGACGGCGTATCCGGTTTCGGTTGTTGCTCGCTGGGCCAGTTCAGCAGGGAAGGCAGATGCTGTGTCAGCGTCGGGATCAGCGAGATAGCCATAACGGCGCATGGCGTCGATCACCACATTGGCGCGGGCCTGCGCGCCTTCAGGGTTGTTCGTCGGGGCCAGGCGTGACGGCGCTTTTACAAGGCCCGCCAGCATGGCGGCCTCAGGCACGGTGAGCTGTGTTGATGGCTTGTCGAAGAAGCGTTGCGACGCTGCTTCAAGGCCATAGGCCCCGGCACCGAAGTAAACGCGATTGAGGTACAGCGTAAGCAACTCGTCCTTGGAGTACTCGCTCTCCAGCCACATGGCGAGCATGGTCTCCTGCACTTTGCGTTTGAGGGTGCGGTCGGGCTTGAGAAACAGATTTTTTGCCAGCTGCTGGGTGATGGTCGAGCCACCCTGCACCACGCTCATGGCCTTGAAATTTTCCACCATGGCTCGGGCGATGCCGACGGGGTCTATGCCCGCATGGTCGTAGAAGCGACGGTCTTCGATGGCAATGAAGGCATGCACCACGTGGGGCGGAAGATCGGGGACATTGATCGCGCCCGCAAAGCCAGAGCCGCGCCGCGCGAGAACTGAGCCGTCATTGGCAAGGATGGTGACCGTCGGGGCGCGACTTGGGACGGCAAGGTCCTGCGTTTCAGGCAGTTCCATTGCCCAGCTGAAGGCGAGGCCAACAACGCCGACACTCAGCCACAGGCAGGCAACGGCAGCCCAGTAGCCGATACGGCGTGCAGAGATTTTTTCAGACAGCGCGGCGGACCAGCCGCCGGACCCCCGTCCGGAGCCGCCACCAGAACCGCCGCCGGGCCCGCCAGATCCACGTCCACCACCTCCGCCTGCACCTTTGCGGCGTGCAGGGCGGGGTCGCATGGCCTTCTTTTGAGCCTGCTTGGGTTTGCGCGATTGCGGATGCGCATTGTGCTTGGGCTTGTGACGTGGGCGCGGCGCAGGTTCGAGGTTTGCCTGTTCCTCGCTGGCCGCATAGGCCTCATTGCTCCGGGGCCGGACGATTCTGGGCCCGGATTTCTTCGTTGATGCAGAGGTTGGTGCTGGAATGGGCGCGGGCTCTGGATCACGCGCGTCCGACCGCCGACGCCGCTCGACCTGCGCGAGCATCTCGCGCGGGGAGGCCGATTGCGCGCGGGGTGCCACAGCCCGGTTCGATGACCGGTCAGACAGAACACGCGCAAGACGCGCAGACGGGATCACGCCCTCCTCGGGCATGCTTTCGTCCTGACTGTGCCCAGTGTCCTGGGAACGCCAGTTTCCTGCCGTTTTTCGCGTTGTCATACGCCCTGCGAACCAGCCGTCCGCGCCAAGTGGTTAACCAGACGTTATTGTCTGATCCCAACTCTTAACGAGAGGTGAAGGCGTGGATTTGGCCGTCCTGTGACCGTTTTTAGGCGGCGTAGGGCTCTTCATGGACGATGTGTGCGACCAGCAACTTGACCACGTAGAATGGAGCGATCCACGCAAGAAGCAGGGGTGTGGATGCCACCAGCGGAGCAATGGCCAGAACGAACGCTGCCGCGGTGAGCGCGACCGGGCGCCGGAGATAGTGCGGGCAGGCAAGAACAACCACGGTTGACCCGACCGTTGCCGCATACAGGAACGCAGCCCACATCCAGCCCGATTCCGGAAATGCCCAGGCAATCAGAAGCGGGTGGATGTGCAGAAGCACAAAAACAAGATGATGCCAGTCCCGGGCTCCAGCGCGGTGATACCAGCGCTTGGCTGCGGCGGTGGCATTCACAAATACGCCGCCGCCCAGATCAACCGCGAGCACCATCAGCGCAATGATCTGCCAAGCGGCAAGAGCACGGCCTTCAACAAGAAGGGCAGCAAGTGCGACAGCCGGTGCCGCCGCTGAGACGGCTAATGCAAGACGCCGCTCCATTCGCGTGCGGCGATTGCCGGAGAAATTGCGCATGAAGGCCGCAACACCAGACGTGGCACCTTCAATATTCCAGTCACTTGGCGGGCGCATGCCGTCTCCTAAACGTCGAGATTCGCGACCTGAAGCGCATTGTCCTGGATGAAGGCGCGGCGCGGTTCCACGACGTCGCCCATGAGCTTTTCAAACAGGTCGTTGGCTTCGTCCATGTGTTCGACCTTCACCTGCAACAGGGTGCGGGCGGCGGGATCGAGCGTTGTCTCCCAAAGCTGATCCGGGTTCATTTCGCCCAGACCCTTGTAGCGCTGCATGGCGTTGCCCTTGCGGCCGGCGTCAAAGATTGCGTCCAGCAACTGCATGGGGCTGCGGATTTCCGTCACGCCGTCCTTGCGCTCAAAGCGGGCGGCCTTGGCGTAGACTTCCTGCAGACGCGCTGTCATGGCATCCAGGCGACGGGCATCGGCTGACGCTATGAGGCGGCCGTCCAGCACATGGATTTCGCGGACACCACGTACTTCACGTTCGAACTGCAGACCACCATCATCCGTTGGCATGCCTTTCCATCCGCGTTCTGTCTCCTCGGACAGCATGTCGAGGCGACGGGCGATGTAGTCTGCGGCGCCCTGCGCTTTTTCCGCGTCTTCCATCAAGTCCGGATTGAGAGCACCGGCAATTGCGGCCTGCTCCACGATGAAGACCGGATACCGGGCACGAACGGAATCAAGAGATGTGCGGGCCTTGCGCGCTTCTTCAACGACCCGGCGCAGATCTTCACCGGCCATCTGCTCGACGGTGCCGTGCTGACGCTGGACAACGGCGAGCAGATGGCCGGTGAAGATCTGCGCCGG
>JBCBUN010000186.1:0-4856 GCA_039818145.1 Pseudomonadota bacterium | reverse complement strand
CCGAGCCTTCGCCGCCCTGCCGACACGCCCGTGCGTTACCCGCGCGCGTCAGACAAGGCCATCCGCCCCCATGCCCAAGCCCGGACGGTCCGGGATGCCCTCAAGCACAAGGCATACCCAGTATGAGGCAGCCAAAAGGACCGGGGATAAGGAAAACAAAAAAAGTCCCCCCGGCCAAAACCGGAGGGACTTTTGTCGTCTGGCCTGTGGCCTGTCGCTTACTCAGCAGCAGCCGCACGGCCTTCTGCCGCCGTGCAATGAGCGCTGATTTCATCAATCAGCTGCGGCAGCACTTCCTTGGGCATGTCATGGCCCCAGCCGGCAATCTCCACGAGCTTGGAACCCGGGATGTTCGCAGCCGTATCGCGGCCACCTTCCACCCGCACCAGCGGGTCATCGGTGCCGTGCAGCACCAGCACGGGGCAGGTGATCTTTTTCAGGCGTTCGCGCCGGTCACCATCGGCAATGATCGCAGCATACTGACGCGTTGTCCCTTCGGGATAGTAAGAGCGGTCAAAGCTCTCAGCCGCCTTCTCGCGGGCTTCATCGTCCGGCGTCGGGAAAGCCGGTGACCCGATCGCCGCCCGCACACCCATGGAGTGCTTGATGACCGTTTCGCGTTCTTCATTGGCGGGACGGCCCAGCAGCGCTGCCATGGCTTCGTCCGTGGCCGCCGGGACTTCCTGGTTACCCGTCGTTGAGAAGATCGATGTCATGGACTTGAACCGGTCCGGCCATTCAGCCGCGGCCAGCTGCACGATCATGCCGCCCATGGAGCCGCCGACAATGTGCGCCTTGTCGATGCCCAGCGTGTCGAGCACGCCCACAGCATCAGCCGCCATGTCCGTGAGCGTGTAGGGAACATCCGGTGTCTCACCGGCCAGCACCTTGCCCATCACTTCGCCTGCGTCCGGTGTGCCCAGCTCGGGGAATTTCTGCGACAGGCCCACATCCCGGTTGTCAAACCGCACCACATGGAACCCGCGGTCCACCAGCGCGTTCATCATTTCCGGTGGCCAGTTAATGAGCTGCGCCCCGAACCCCATCACGAAAATGATGGTGGGGTTGGCCTTGTCGCCAAATGTCTCGACTTCAATGTCGATGCCGTTTGCCTTGATCTGCATGTGTCGCCTCCCAGCGATGGTCATATGTTGTCGTGTGTTGTTGTCTTGAAAACTATTCAGCCGCCGCGCGCCCGGCTTCTACCTCGCGCACAAAGCCACCCACCTTGTCGAGATAGACGGGCACAAGCGCTTCTGTGAAGTCGTGGCCCATGCCTTCGACAATCTCAAGCCGCGCACCGGGAATGGCATCAGCCGTATCCTTGCCGCCTTCAACCGGCACCAGCGGGTCATCCGCGCCATGCAGCACCATGGTTGGTGCCGTTACCTTGGCCAGCGCGTCATTGCGGGCGGGTGCCGCCAGAATGGCCAGCACCTGACGGCCAAAGCCTTCCGGGCAGACCATGCGGTCCACACTTGCCGCGGCAACAGCGCGCAATTCTTCATCCGTACCCGGATATTTCGGGCTGCCGATCACCTTCCACATATCAACGCCCTGCTGGATCATGCCTTCGCGGCTTGTATCAGCCGGGGGCGTCAGCAGTGCAGCCATGGCTTCTGGCTTCGCAGGGGGCACATCCGGATTGCCGGTCGTGGACATGATGGAGACCATGCTCTTCACTTTGCCTGGATGACGTATCGCCACCAGCTGCGCGATCATGCCGCCCATGGAGGCACCCACAATATGGGCCGTCTCGATACCAAGCGCATCCATCAGACCGGCGGCATCATCTGCCATGTCGTCCAGTGAATAGGGAGAGGTCACCGGCTGACCTGTCAGCTGTGCCGTCACGGCGGCCATGATGTCCGGCTCACCGGCGTCTTCAATCTTGCTGGAGAGGCCAACGTCGCGGTTGTCGTAGCGAATGACATAAAAGCCCAGATCAGCCAGACCATTGCAGAAGCTCTCCGGCCACATTACCAGCTGGCAGCCCACGCCCATGATCAGCAGCAGTGGTGGATTGGCTTTGTCTCCGAACGTCTCATATTCAAAGGACAGCCCATTGGCATTGGCCTGTGGCATCACGTTTCTCCCGGTTGCAGGCTTGTTCTGATGTTTTGTCAGCGGGGAGCTTAGAGCGTTTTCAGGATAAGTGGAAACCGGTTATCCGTCCGAAAACGCGGCAAAAAAGAGCAACTCATTTCACCGGTTGAAAGCATTCCTCAAAACCGACCGAATACGTCCGATTTTACTTGGGGAGCCTACCCTGCGCGCGGTAGCGTGCGCCCAACACACGCAAAGGACCCCATCGATGGCCGCTGACCTCTCCTTCGACCTTTTCTGGTCATTCCGCTCGCCCTACTCCTATCTGGCGACGCCACGCCTGAAAAAGATCGTCGAGGACCACAACGTCAGCGTCAATGTACGGCCGGTCTACCCCATTGCCGTGCGTATTCCCGGTTTCTTCAAGACCGTGAACCCGCAATGGCCCCCCTATCTGCTGATGGACACCGCCCGCATCGCGGAAATGGAGGAGCTGCCCTACGCCTGGCCCAAGCCGGACCCCATCGTCATGGACATTGCGTCCGGCGAAGTCCCTGAAGAACAGCCCTATATCCAGCGCCTTACCCGCCTTGGCGTGGCCGCAACGGAAGCCGGACACGGCATCGAATTCCTGAACGAAGTCAGCGGCATCATTTTCGGTGGCGTCGAAGGCTGGAACGAAGGGGACCATCTCGCCAAAGCGGCGGACCGTGCCGGGCTTGATCTGGCCGAACTCGACACCCGCATTGAGGCGGACCCGGATCATTTTGAACAGGTAATTGAAGATAACGAAGCCGCCCAGAAGGCTTCCGGCCACTGGGGTGTGCCGCTCATGGTGTTCAACGGTGAGCCATTCTTTGGTCAGGACCGTATCGACATGCTCGTCTGGCGCATGTCGCAGCACGGCCTCGTCCACAACGACAAAGACACCAACTCAGGAAATGAGGACTAAGCGCAGATGGAGCGCAATCTCGAACGCATGGCGGCCACCCGCCACGACCTTCTGATCATCGGCGGCGGCATTACCGGGGCCTGCATCGCCCGTGATGCGGCCCTGCGTGGACTGTCCGTCGCTCTTGTGGAGAAGAAGGACTTTTCCTCTGCCACCAGTGCTGGCTCCTCCAAGCTGGTCCATGGCGGTCTGCGCTATCTCGCCAACTTTGAACTGGGCCTCGTGCGCGAAAGCCTACGCGAGCGCCGCACCTGGGAGGCGATCGCGCCGCATATGGTGACGCCGGTGCCGTTTCTCGTCCCGCTTTACGGCATGGCCTCCACCATCCAGCTCAAGATCGGCCTGACCCTCTATGACATGCTGTCCTATGACCGCAACCGGCTGGACGACCCCGACAAGCACATGCCCCGCCACAAGCGCCTCTCCCGCGAAGAAGCGCTGAAGCACGCCCCCTACCTCAAGAAGGAAGGGCTGACCGGCGCCATGATCTATTACGACTGCCAGACCTACGCCCCTGAACGCGTTGGTGTGGAATGCATTGGCGACGCCGCCGACAACGGCGCCCATGTGGCCAACTATGCCCAGGTCGATGAAATTCTCACGCAAGTAGATGGCGCCAAGCGCACAGTCACCGGCGCCCGCGTGACAGACCTGCTGGACGGCAGCACCCACGAGATCAAAGCCGACCTCACCATCAATGCGACGGGCCCCTGGGGCGACATCGTCATGGCGCTGGCGGAAAAAGGCGGCAAGCCCGCCCGCGGTCTCATCCGCTCGAAAGGTATTCACCTCATCACACGCAAGCTGACCGACAACATGGCGCTCGCCGTGCTGCCCAAGGGTGGCGGGCATTTCTTTGTCATTCCCTGGCGCGATCACACCATCATCGGCACCACCGATACGGTCTTCAACGGCAAGCCGGATCAGCTGGGCGTCAGCGAAAAGGACATCGCTGACTTCGTTGAAATCATCAACACTGGCCTCCCCGGCCTCAACCTCACCCGCGATGACGTGGAACACTTCTACGCAGGCCTGCGCCCGCTGGTAGACACAAATCCGAACGACGAAGAGAAGGACAGCTACAGCGCCTCACGCGCCGCTGAAGTTTTTGACCACAGCACGGAAGGCCTGGATGGCCTGCTCTCGGCTTTGGGCGGCAAATGGACCACGTCCCGCCACCTCGCCGAAGAAGTGACAGACATGGCCTACGAGAAACTCGGCAAGGCCCCCGCCAAATGCACAACCGCTCAGACGCCCGTGCAGGGCGGGGAAATCACCCGTTACAGCGAGTTTGAAGCAGCCGCCCTGTCGCGTCTGTCCAACATGCCAAAGGATGTGGTGTGCAATCTCGCCCGCAATTACGGCAGCCGCATCGACGATGTGGTGGATGTGGCAGAGCACGAAGGCAAGCCGGAGCTGCTTGACCCCCTGTCCAACATCTCGCCCACCATCGGCGCGCAGGTGCTCTATTCCATCCGCACCGAGATGGCCCGCTCCCTTGACGACATTCTCCAGCGCCGCACAGGCCTTGGCACATTGGGCCATCCCGGCCACGATACGCTCAGACGAATCGCTGACATTGCCGGCGATGAACTGGGATGGGATCCGGGTGAAAAAGAACGCCAGATTGCGGAAGCAGAACTGCGCTTCACAACGCGCGATGACGCTGCCTGAGCCTGTCCTGCTCTGTCAGGCGTTGATGTCATGAATGACACACCTGCAGCTACCCAGTCCGCCAAGCCCTTTGCGCTCACAGACGGTGCAAAAGTGCACGTGATTGCCAATCCGCAGTCCGCGGGCGGGAGCACCTCCAAGCGCTGGGATGAGTTGCTGGCGGCCATCAACCGCGCCGTCACAC
>JBCBUN010000185.1:0-4859 GCA_039818145.1 Pseudomonadota bacterium | reverse complement strand
CATCAGGCCGGCCCCGCCAACGAGCCGCCGATACAAGAAGAAGAAACCAAACCGGACGCCATCAACTAGGCGCCGACCCTCAGGAGGACACGAAATGGATATGATGGCCGACATCGCCCGAGAAGGAATGCTCATTCAGGGCTGGGTCTACTGGATGATAGCCCTCAACTCTGCGGCTATTCTCTTTGTGTTTCACCGCGTTGAAGCCCGATGGATCCTCGCAGCCTGGGTCGCCAACCTCTTCCTTATGGGGTTCCTCTACGACACCTATGGCTACACCCGCATTCTGGGCCTGTCGCACATCATCCTTTGGACTCCCCTGCTTGTTTACCTGTGGCGTCGTCGCAGCACGTTCGATGCCACAACATGGGGCGGGCGGTATCTGTGGGCTGTCTCAATCACCATTTTTGTGTCGCTGATCTTCGATTACGTAGATCTGGTACGCTATTTCATGGGTGATCAGGCCGCATAATTCCTTGTCAGGCCTTGAATTTCGGCCTTCCTGACTAATTTGTAAGCTCCCTTGGCGTGTGCGGTGCACATCGTTATGATCGCGCCGCAACATGCCTGGCGCGAGCCGCAGCCTCATGCGCGGTGGCCATCACCGTTTTCAAAGGCGTGTTTTCTTTTTTGTGGGATTTCCCGCCATTTATAAGCAGGCGCGCCGCAATGTGCGTTTGCAGGAGTAAGGCTATATGAGCCAGGCGCTATCACGCGCTGACGTGCCGGACTTTGAGCCGCGCGAGCCCATCGACACTCGCGCCCGCCCCGGCATTGACCGCCCCCTTCGCATGCTGATGCCCAGCTACCGCTCCAACCCCACGACCGGTGGTCAAGGTGTCTATATGCGCCTTATCACCAAGGCGCTGGCAGACCGCGGTCACGAGATCGACGTTGTGTCGGGCCAGCCTTACCCGGTGCTGGATCCACGTTGCCGCCTCATCAAGCTGCCGTCGCTCGACCTTTACGCAAATCCGCATCCCATCAAGGCATTGTGGTCCGGCGAAATCCGCGACTGGCTCGATGTAAAGGAATGGTGGTGGCACAACTCAGGCGGTTTCCCCGAGCCTTTCACCTTTGGCGAGCGCATGGCCAAGTGGGCGGAGACACGGGTCAACGACTACGATATCGTCCATGACAACCAGACCCTGTGCTGGGGCCTTCTCAAGATGCGTGACATGGGCATGCCGGTGCTGGGAACCATCCACCACCCCATCACCCGCGACCGCCGCATCGATATCAAACACTCGCCAAACCCCTTCTTCGCTTTCCTGAAGTGGCGTTGGTATTCATTCCTCAACATGCAGATCAAAGTCGCGCGCGAACTTGAAGACCTCATCGTGGTCTCAAAGTCGACGCTCACGGACGTCTCCAAGGACTTTGGCCTCGACCCAAACCGTCTGCAGCTTTGCTATCACGGCATCGACACCGACCAGTGGCGCCCGATGCCTGACATTGAACGCAAGCCCAATCGATTGATTGCCTGTGCCAGCGCAGACGTGCCCCTCAAGGGTCTCATCTACCTGATCCGCGCTTACGATCAGCTCCTGCCGAAATACCCGGACCTTGAACTCGTGGTGATCGGCTCCTTGCGTGAGGGCAACACCTCCAAAGAGCTCGAGCGCCGCGGCATCAAGGACAAGGTGAAGTTCGTATCCGGCGGTCTGACCGACGAGGACATCACCAAGATGTATGCGGAAGCCACCATTGCCATTTCACCATCCGTCTACGAAGGCTTCGGCTTCCCCTGTGGTGAAGCCATGGCATGCGGCGCGCCAGTGATCGCAACGGACGGCGGCTCCCTTCCTGAAGTGGCGGGCGACGCGGCACCGGTGGTGCCCAACTCCAACCCGGAAGCACTGGCTGCGGAAATTTCACGTCTGCTGGACGACAAGAGCCTGCGCGACAGCATTGGTGCAGCAGGCCGTGAGCGTATGCTCAAGGAATTCCAGTGGAGCCGCACTGCCGAGAACCTCGAAAAAATCTATCTGGAGACTATCGGACGTGCGCACGGTCGACTTCGCCAAGCTTAACCTTCAGGAAGGCGACCGGGTTCTGGACCTTGGCTGCGGCGAAGGACGGCATATGCATGCTGTCTACTTTGCCAAGGACGAGATTCAGGCTGTCGGTGTCGATCTCTTGCTTGAAGATGTTCAAAAGGCCCGCAAGGGCTTTCTGGATTTTCCAGACCTCGACCCCTCAAGCCCTCGCAGCTTCGGATTTTCCGTCGGCAACGCGCTCAAGCTGCCGTTCGCGGACAACACCTTCGACAAGATCATCTGCTCGGAAGTGCTTGAGCACATCCCGGACTATCTGGGCGCCGTAAAAGAGATCAACCGCGTGCTCAAGCCCGGTGGCCGGTTCGGTGTATCCGTCCCCCGCTACTGGCCGGAGCGCATCTGCTGGGCCCTGTCGGAGGACTATCACAACACCCCGGGCGGCCATGTGCGCATCTTCAGCGAAGGTCAGCTGCGCGGTGCGGTTGAAGCGCAGGGCCTGTCCTTTCTGCAGCGGCACTGGGCACATGGTCTGCACTCTCCCTACTGGTGGATTCGCTGCGCCGTGGGTGTACGCGATGACGAAAATTTCTTCGTTCGCACCTATCACCGCTTCCTCGCATGGGACATCGTCGAGCGTCCCTGGCTGACACGGATGCTTGAGAAGATTGCAGACCCACTGATGGGCAAGAGCGTTGTGATGTATTTCAGCAAGGCCTCCCAGGGCGGGAGTGCATAAGCGGTGAGCACGCTCCACCTCACCAAGGGATCAAAAATCCACGACGGCCTCTTTGACGGTGCCGTTGCGCGGATCCTTGAACTGCAGCGCGAGGATGGCTCCATCCCCTGGTACGATGGTGGCGTCTTTGACCCGTGGAACCACATCGAAGCGGCCATGGCTCTTGATGTCATGGGAGAGCGCGACGCCGCTGTGCGGGCCTACCAGCACCTTGTGGACATCCAGCTTGAAGATGGCTCCTGGTGGATGGAAATGGGGTCTGCCGTCCCTCTGGACGAAGACGAGCAGCGTTACACCGGCGAAAACGAGCAGGACAAGAAATACGAGCGCGACACCAACAGCGCCGCGTATATCGCAACCGGTGTCTGGCATCACTACCTGCTGACACAGGACATGGACTTCCTGCAGCACTTCTGGCCAACCGTCAAAAAAGCATTCGCCTTTGTTGTCAGTCACCAGTCGGAGCACGGCGAAATCCGCTGGGCATCCCGCGACACCGATGCGCCCGATGATGCATTGATCACCGCCAGTTCCTCCATCCACAAAAGCCTCGAGCACGCAGCGCATATTGCTGCCACCCTCGGCCACACCGACCTCGCCGGTGAATGGATTGCATCACGCGACGCCCTTGGAGACGCCCTGCGCCACAAACCGCACCGGTTTGACCGCACTTGGGAACCAAAAGACACCTTCTCCATGGACTGGTACTACCCCGTCCTCGGCGGCGCACTCACCGGCGACGCCGCCTACGCCAAAATCGCCTCACGCTGGGATGAATTCGTGCAGGACGGTGTTGGCTGTCGCTGCGTGGTCCATGAGCCATGGGTCACGGTTGCTGAGTCCGCTGAGCTCTGCCTCGCCCTGCTCGGCATGGGCGACCGCAAACGCGCTGAGAAAATGCTGTCCTGGCAGCATCAACATGCCGATGACGATGGCGCCTACTGGATGGGCATTCAAACGGAGGTCGGCAAACCCTGGCCAGCCGAGAAACCGGCATGGACGGCAGGTGCTGTGATCCTGGCCGCAGACGCCGTGACGCAATCAACGGCGGCTTGCAATGCCCTCATTGACCATACTCTTCCGGATATTGACGGTTTAGATGCGGCGCAGGATCGCCAGAGTTTCAATAAGCGCTAGGCCGCGAAACAGGCCTGACGCCAGCGCCAGCTCATACACTTCATAAGGTGGCCGTCCCCCCGTCTCCGGGTCGGGATGTACATCGTGAATGGCCAGAATGCCGCCCGGTGCCACCTTCGGTGCGAACAGCCGATAGTCCGTAAGCGCCGCATCCAGCGTGTGCCCGCCATCGATGAAGACCATGCCCAAAGGCTGGTGCCAGACCCGTGCGAAATGTCCGGCTGAGGTGGCAACCGGGATCACCACATCTTCGAGGTTGGCGTCCCGAATGGTCTTGCGAAAGAGCGGCAGCGTATCAATTCCGCCATGACCATCTGCCAGATCAGGGTCGTGGAACATCTCACCGGGCTGATTTTCTTCAGATCCGCGATGGTGATCGACGGCCAGAACCTGCCCGCCTCCGGCCCGCGCACCCAGGCCAAGGTAAACGGTCGATTTACCACAATAACTGCCGATTTCCAGCACAGGTCCAAGGCTGGCACTGGCCTGAGCATGCTCCCGCAGGGCCTGCCCTTCTTCGGGCGCAAGGAAACCTTTTACAGCCTCGATATCTATCGGGAGATCAGTGGGGGTCATCTCAACCATTCAGCAACTTAGGTTTGGGACTATGCAATCAAAGATTGTGACGTCAGACGTTTTGATACAAACCGGGGCATGACTATGGCTGAAACACCAGGCACTGCAGAACAGAAGCTTGCAATGATCCGCACGCAGCTTGAAGCAATGAACAATAGCATTGCAGCAACGTGCAAGGAAATCAGTGACATTGGTGAGTCTGACACGGCGAGCGATCGCGTGAGCGAAGCCACTGGTGAACTGGATGCCATTGTCGAAGCCACTGAAAGTGCCACTTCCTCCATTCTGGAAACAGCCGAAAAACTGGATGACATCGCCGCCAATGTTGCGGCCCTGGACAATGGAAGCGACGCAGCCACCACGCAGGGCGAAGCCATCGGCGAACTGACGGCTGAAATATTCATGGCCTG
>JBCBUN010000184.1:0-4877 GCA_039818145.1 Pseudomonadota bacterium | reverse complement strand
AGCCTTCCAGAACCTCAAGCCGATGGGCGATCTTGCCCAGACGGAATTTTGTCCGCCGCTGAAGCACAACCCGGCGATGGTCAAGGAATGCCCGCAGCACACCCTTGAGGCTCATCACCTGCGGCACCTGCGTGGCGCTCAAAACATTCATGTTGAGGGGGATACGTACCTCAAGGTCCGTTGCCCGGAACAGGCTCTCCATCAGGACTTCAGGATCAATCGTCCGGACTTTGGGTTCCAGCACCAGCCGCACGTCTTCCGCAGACTCGTCACGAATATCACCCAGCAATGGCAGCTTCTTGGCCTGGAGCAGATCTGCAACACGCTCTATGAGGCGGGCCTTTTGGACCTGATAGGGCATCTCGGTGACGACGATCTGGTAACCACCCCGCCCCGTGTCCTCACGGGTCCAACGTGCACGCAGCCGGAAGGACCCGCGCCCGGTGCGATAAGCCTCGGCAATGTTCTCAGTCGGCTCAATCAGTACGCCGCCGGTGGGAAAGTCCGGCCCGGGAACGAATTTGAGCAAGGTGTCATCACGGGCATTGGGCTGCTTGATGAGATGCAGCGAGGCATCCACCAGTTCCGCAGCATTATGTGGTGGAATGGACGTCGCCATACCGACCGCAATGCCCGTGGTGCCATTGGCCAGCAGATTGGGGAACGCGCCCGGCAGAACAACCGGTTCTTCATCTTCGCCGTCATAGGTATCGCGGAAGTCGACTGTATCTTCGTCAAGGCCGTCGAGCATCAACCGGGCTACTTCGGTCATCCGGCTTTCCGTGTATCGCATGGCAGCGGCGTTATCGCCGTCGATGTTTCCGAAGTTCCCCTGCCCTTCAACCATCGGGTAGCGCTGGGCAAAGTCCTGCGCCAGGCGCACCAAGGCGTCATAAATCGACTGGTCGCCATGGGGGTGATAGCGGCCGATGACCTCGCCGACCACACGGGCGCATTTCTTGAAACCGGTATTGGGATCCAGTTTGAGTTGCCGCATGGCAAACAGCAGCCGCCGCTGAACGGGTTTCAGTCCATCCCGTACGTCCGGCAGGGCTCGCTGGGTAATTGTTGACAGGGCATAGGCAAGATACCGCTCTTCAAGCGCCTCTCGCAGGGCAATCGGGCGGGCATCTTCAGGTGGCGTCGTCGGCTTGCTCATGTCACTCCAATGGGCAAAATCTGGGTCGTGGACCGGCGGCAGCTGGTCCGGCCATTTCACCTGCAAAAACGCGGGATATGGCTCGAATCAAGCTATTCTGTGTAGTGTAGTTGGTCGCCCGCGCATCCGGCGTGGTCAAGCGGTCAAAAGCGGATCAGGCCCCCTCATGAGGACCACCATGATCTCAAATCGGCAATACTGGCTGTTCATGGCCGTTGCGGCCCTGCTGACGGCAGCGCTGGCAAGCTATGGCATTCCCCAGTCCAGTTTCGCCCTGACCGCTGAAACCGCCGCAAAACTGGCGGGTGGCGCCGGAACGCTGCTTATTCTGCCGGCAATTCTGGTCGTGCCCTGGCGACAGGTACAAATGACGAAACGCAGCGTGACCAACACGCCGCTTTACGCGGGAACTGCCCTGTTTGCGATGATGGCCTTTGTGGCCCTCGTCGGCGCGTCCATAAGCAGCGGCTAACGCACAGCAGAAACGGCCAGAGCTTCAGCCAGCCCCATCCGCGGAACCGGCAATTGCTTGTCCGAGGGCGCAAACACCCGCTTTTCCAGAAAAAACCCGGTCAGACGCAGGCCATCCTGAACATCATCCACACTCGCCTGCCCGCCACCGGTCAGAAACGGCGGTAGCGGCAGCAGTCGTTCCTTATAGGTCCCCGCCGCTTCAGCGGTGACAGCGCGGCCGGATCGCGGAGACACATAGGCCAGATTTTCGGTCTCACCGGTCAGCGCGCACGCGGACAGATCAAGCCCAAAGCCCAGATCCTCGAGCAGGCCAAGTTCCCAGCGCACCAATATGGCGGGCCAGGTTTCCGGCGTATCAAGTGCATCAAGGAGGATAGTCAGCCCGTCATACACCCGCGGATGCGCCTCGCGTTCAGGCAAAACCGCACTGGCCAAGGCAGCAGCTGAGGTGAGCCCCGCGAGCGCCTGACGATCAGCCAGCACGGTTGCTACCCGCTGAGCCACAGGTTCCGCCGTGTAACTCCCCAGATGTTCCTGAAGCCGCGCCCGCCAGGTGACGCTGAGCGTGTTACCCGGCTGCAGCACGCCGCGCATGCGCTTGGAGCCTCCACCCCGAACCAGCCCCATGTGGCGGCCATGATCCCGCGTCAGAAGCTCGAGAATGGCCGAACTTTCACCGTGAGGGCGCACGTGCAGAACGATGCCTTCATCGGACCAGTCCATAAATGCTCATGCTCCCGTCATTCGTCCGGACTTTGACAACTGAGTCGCACCAAGCAATTCAGCAAAATCAACAACTTACCAAGCCGTATTGAGACAGAATGACAACAAAAATGCGACTATGCACCGGCTTATCCCACGCTGTGGAAAACCGCCATTTGAAGAGGCGACCTAGTTGCTTGGGAAATCCAGCCCCATCATCCGGTATCTTTCCGGATCATCGCCCCATTTTTCACGCACTTTCACAAACAGGAAGAGATGCGCCTTGATATCCAGCGCGTCCTCAATGTCCTTGCGCGCCTGCTGGCCGATTTCCTTGATGGCCGCGCCGCCTTTGCCAAGCACAATGCCCTTCTGTCCCGGCCGCTCCACATAGACCACCTGATCAATTTTGACAGAACCGTCCTTCTTGACGGTCCAGCCTTCGGTTTCAACCGTGGTGGCATAGGGCAGTTCGTCATGCATCCGAAGGAACAGCTTTTCCCGCGTGATTTCAGATGCCAGAACCCGCTGCGACAGATCAGCAACCTGGTCTTCAGGATAGAGATAGGGCCCCTCAGGCATCATGGCACCAAGACGGGCCCTCAAGTCAGCTACACCACTGCCGTTCAGGGCGGAGATCATGAATGTATCTGCAAACGTCGCCTTCTCATTGGCGGCTGCCGCCAGTTCCATCAGACGCTCTTTGGGCGCCTCATCCACCTTGTTCAGAACAAGCAGGCAGGGATGCTTTGCATCGGCCAGGCTCTCCAGAATGGCTGTAAAACCCTCATGGTCCGGGCGTGTCCGTTTGGCGTCCACAATCAACGCCGTCACGTCCGCATCATCCGCCCCACCCCACGCCGCAGCGACCATGGCTTTGTCCAGGCGGCGTTTCGGCGTGAAGATGCCCGGCGTGTCCACAAACACGATCTGGCTCGTGCCCTCCATGGTGATGCCGCGAATACGGGTGCGCGTCGTCTGCGCCTTGTGGGTGACAATCGCCAGCTTCTGGCCGATCAACTGATTAAGCAGTGTCGACTTGCCTGCATTCGGCGCGCCTATCAGCGCCACGAAGCCCGCTTTACTGACGCCGGTCTCTTTACTCATTCTTTTTCTTCCAGTTGGCCCAGCAATTCCGCTGCAGCAGCCTGTTCGGCGTTGCGTTTCGAGGAGCCTTTGCCGCGCGCCACCCCTGCATCACCGGCATGAACTTCCACATCAAACACCGGCGCATGGTCAGACCCCGCCTGACCGACCACCGTGTATCTAGGGTGCGATTGCCCCATGGCGTGCAGCCGCTCCTGCAACAGGGTTTTGGCATCACGCGGTATCTGCGCAACCGCATCAAATGCATTGTCCCAAGCGTTGAGAATAAAGGCACGAGATGGTTCCAACCCACCATCCATGTAGAGCGCTGCAATCACAGCCTCCATGGCATTCGCAAGGATTGCTGTCTTGTTGCGCCCACCCTGGGCAACTTCGGCCGGCGCCAGATGAAGATAGCGCCCAAGCTCAAGATCGCGGGCAACATCGGCGCATGTTTCGCGACGCACAAGTTTGTTGAGGCGCGGCGCCATCTCACCTTCTGACGCGGATGGGAATCGCGTCAGAAGGGCGTCTGCAATCACCAGCCCCAGCACCCGGTCGCCCAGAAACTCCATGCGCTCGTTGTCAGGACCGGACACCGGGGTCGCACTGGCATGCGTCAGAGCCCGCTCGAGCAGGTCTGGATTGTTAAAACTGTGCTGAAGCTGTTTTGCCAACGCGGCTGGATCATCGGCTGTCTTTTGATCAGCGCTCTTGGCCCTGGTGGATGGCTTGCGCGTCAATTGACGCCCTGCCCGATGCGGCCCCAGCGTGTCACGCTCGGCCACTGCCAGAACTCCCAGAACCGTGCAGAGCCGTCCGTCGAATAGAAAATAAACTCGGCACGACCCACCAGGTTTTCAAACGGCACATAGCCCACAGCACCGGGCACCCGACTGTCCTGGCTGTTGTCCCGATTGTCACCCATCATGAAGTAATGCCCGGCCGGCACCGTAAACACACCGGTATTGTCGCCGGAGCTGCCACGTACCTGATCCAGCGTCAGATAGCTGCGGCCATTCGACAGTGTCTCGCGATAGCGCGCCACCCGACGAATATTGCCGAACCGATCTTCTTCAACAAAGTCCTCAACACGCTCACGCGGCACACCTTCATCATTAATGAAAAGCTGTCCGTCACGCATCTGGATACGATCGCCCGGCAGGCCGATCACGCGCTTGATGTAGTCCGTCCGCCCATCAGTCGGCAGTTTGAAAACCGCGACATCTCCCCGCTCAGGCTCACTGCCCAGAATACGACCGGAGAACAAGGGTGGGCTGAACGGCAGGGAGTGCTTCGAGTAGCCATAGGAATATTTGGAGACGAATAGGTAATCGCCAATCAGCAGTGTCGACAGCATGGAGCCGGAGGGAATTGAGAACGGCTGAAACAGCAATGCCCGGATGATCAGCGCAATCAGCAGCGCGTAGCCGACCGTGCGCATTGTTTCCATCAC
>JBCBUN010000183.1:0-4879 GCA_039818145.1 Pseudomonadota bacterium | reverse complement strand
CGCGAAATAGATGTGTCGCAACGCGCACCGTTTCCCACCTACCACGCTGCAAACGCCGGCATGAAAATCAGCCATGCCATTGGCCTTAGCATCTGATCGGCAACGGTCGCCTAGTCAGCACGATATTGCGAAAGCGTGCCGGTCATCAGTTGCGTAAGCGCAGCAACTGCCGTCTTGCGCGGTATCTGTCCTGCCGCCGCTTCCGCTCCAAGCGCATCAGCGGCACCAAGAAGACCAATTATCAGTGTGCGCGCCTTTGCCGATGACAGGGTTACAAACGGTTTGAGTGCCGCGCGGATCTTGCTGAGGTAAGTATCCCGCAATTCGGTTTTGACCGCGTGCATTTCTTCACTGCCTTCAAGAGCAGCGGAAATGGCGCCAAATGCGGGGCCCAGCTTGACGCAACAGTCAATGTAAGACGCCGCAATGATCTCACAGACAGCGTCCAGTGTGCCGGGCGCCTGGGCCAGCGCCTCCCGCGCGGCGTTGATCTGCTCGTCATCCAATCTCCGGTACAGAGCAATCAGCGCGCCCTCCCGCGATCCGAAGTGCTCATAGGCAATGGGTTTTGTAACCCCAGCCCGTTCCGCCAGCGCCTGCAATGTCAGCGCCTCGGTGCCTGCCTCACTCACAATGTGCTGCGCTGTCTTAAGAAGCTGCTGCCGCCGCTCCGGCTTGGACAGCCGTTTTCGTCCCGTCGCCACTTCGGTGCTCTTTCCCGCTCTTGACTCGTCTCAATTCATATATATCTTACTTTTCGTAACTTACGAATAGTAATTTATGGATACAATTATGGCATCTCACCAGAGCATATCAGCAAGCGGAGACAAGTACGCAGACCAGGTAGGCGAACTTGTTTTCACCACGGGGCCTGAGTCCTATGACTATATTTTCGGATCCAAAAACACCCTAAGCCGGATCATCAACAAGGCGTGGCCTATGACCGGCAACATGTACGCCCATGACGCCGCTTCACTGGTAATGGACGGCAATACGGTTGCCGGCATTGAAATCGGCTACTCCGGCGCAGAGTTCTACGATCGGCGCAATGCCATGCCGGCGGCGAGCATCGAGGCCATAAGGGCTCAAGATGTCACCATGGAAGAAATGCAGGGTGTCGCCGAGCGCGCTGAGAAGGCCAGCTACCTCAACGCATGGGTGCCGCCGGATGCTTACTACGTATTGGCGCTTGCCTCAGCTGAAAGCCACCGCGGCACCAGCCTTGGCAAGTATCTGCTGTCATCTGCTATCGACAAGGCACGTGCTCAGGGCTTCCGCGCCCTACATCTGGACGTGATGTCCAACAACCCCGCAGTCGGCTTCTATGTGTCTATGGGTCTAACCTGCCTCGCCGAAACCATCGCCCCCGAACCGTGTCGCGAACATGGCGTGCCCATGGAAATGCGTATGGGGATCACGCTCTAACTTCTGGGAACCCAAGGAAACACCCATGTCCAAGTCCATTCTCGTTGCAGGCGGCTACGGCCTCGTCGGCAGCCACATCGCACGGCACCTGCGTCGCATCATGCCGGACGCCAAACTCATCATTGCCGGACGCAACCCGGACAAGGCCGCAGACCTCGTCAGCGAGCTTGGCAATGCGCAAGCTCTGGGCCTAGAAACAACGGACCCGGTCGCAGCGCTCGAAAGCGTCGGCAAAGTTGATGCGCTGATTGCCGCCCTGCAGGACCCTCACGACAAGATGCTGACCCATGCCATCAACAATGGCATTGCCCATCTCAGCATCACCCGCTCCGTGCTGGATATGTCAGGTTTCGTGGGGCATGTGGCCCACGCCGATCTGACAGCACCCGTTGTGCCCACGGCCCACTGGCAGGCCGGCATCCTGTCGCTCACAGCACTCGATCTCGCATCGCACTTCAAGACCGTGGACAGCATCGCCCTGTCCGCCCTCTTCGACATGTCAGACCCCATTGGCCCCATGACCGTGGAGGATGCAGGGCATTTCTTTGGCAAGGCCTTGCTGGTGAAGGACGGACTGTGGACCTGGGTGGACCCGGACGCGGAAGTCACCAGCATCACCATTGATGGCGAGACATTCGATGCCCGCCCCATGAGCAACCTGGACACCATGAGCCTGCGCTCGGCAACGAACGCGGCAGACATCACCTTCCACCTCGGCATCGCCAACTCACGCGGCACCCGCGCTGGCGGTGCGGCCTCCCATGACATGCAGATCGTCATAAAGGGCAAGGATACCGGCGGCAGCACCATTACCCGCACGCGCCTCGTCTCGGACCCTCGCGGCCAGGCACAGCTAACAGCAACCGGAGCAGCCCTTGCAGTCCAGCGCGCCATTGGCGGCGACGGCAAGCCCGCCCCAACCCCCAAGCTCCACATGCCCGAAACAATTCTGGATGCAGCCAACTACACCGCACGACTGCAATCAGAATTCGGGATTCTTGTTCAGGACGCCAAGGCGTAAGGGGTCAGACCGATGGCTGAAACCATGAAGGCTGCAACATGGCCCACCACCGGCGGCGCCATGCAGATCATCGACACGCCCGTGCCAAAGCCCAAATCCGGTGAGGTACTTGTGCAGGTCAAAGTGGCTGCCATCAACGAGATGGATGTGCAAACGCGCGAGGGAGGCTGGAAGCGGGAGGTAAAGACCTTCCGCAAGGCGGGTCCCGTCGTCACCGGTTTTGAGTTTGCCGGCATTGCGGCCACCAGCAACGGTCATATCAAGGCCGGCATGCGCGTCGTCGCCTACAGTCCGGTAATCAAGGGTCCTCGCGCACATGCACAGTTCGCTGTAGCTCCGGTGCAGTCTCTGGCAGAAATTCCAGACGACATGAGTTTTGCCGACGCCACGGCCCTGTGCGTGATGGGTCTGACAGCCATTGAAGTCGTGGATGACATCGCAAAGATCAAACCGGATCAGAAAGTCTGTGTGCTGGGCGCCGCAGGTGGCCTTGGGGCCTATACGGTTCAGCTGGCGAAGGCGCGCGGTGCACATGTGACCGCTGTTGCGTCAGCCTCCAACAAGGCATTCGTCATGGCGCAGGGTGCCGATGTGTTTCGCGCCAGAGGTGAGACGCCTGTTCTGTACCCGGACGACCGCTTCAACCTCATTCTGGACGTGCCGGCGAAATATACTTTTGCGGGGACCCGCAAACACCTGGCTCCCGGCGGTGTGTTTGTCTCGTCAAACCCGATGAACGACCTCGCGGGCTTTCCCCGTGCGCTGGTATCGAGACGCAAAGCCGGTTGGCTGCTGATGCTGAGCACGACGCCACAGAAACTGAAGCGCCTTTTCGAAACGGCTGCCGCAGGGGCGCTGACGCCCGTGATCGATGCGACCTATGATCTGACGCAGATCGATACAGCCTTTGACAGATTTGCCACGCCGGGCAAGCAGGGCCGTGTTCTGCTGGATATGGAGGCGGGCAGCTAGCGCGCTAGAAGTTTGGCGCAACAGCTGCAAACGGCACGATCCAGGACTCATCGCGCTCCAGTTCAACAAGCCCGCCGAACACATGCGCGCCAAGTTCCTGAACCAGACGCCCACCGGATTGTGAGTTTGTCAGCACCACCAGTGCGGCTTGGCTGCGCGGTTCAATCACCAGAAGACTTGAGTAGCCCGGGTTGGACCCCCACTGCCAAAGCGTCCGCTGTATGTCGCCGTCACTCAGCTTCCGGTCGCGCACACCAATGCCGAGGCCCCAGGCCAAACCGTCCGGCGCGCCGTGGCCGACAGGCACGTGAGGCCGTGTCATCTCGCGCATGTCGGCGCGTTCCAGCAAACGCGGGTCAATGATTTCCTGCGCGAACAGCGCGATCTCGCCCGCCGTACCGCGAAGGGACGCCGCCGGATGCACATCACCTGCTGCGCGCAACGGCAAAGGCACACTCATGAACATCAATGGCAACAAGGAGACCACAGCCAGGACCACAGCGATACGTGTCCAGAAACTGCCTGACATTTCTTCGCGCCGCATCACCGTGCCGGGACGCGCGCGCGTGAATCCAAGAAGGTGGAACACCAACCGCCACAACACTGCTGCCAGCGCCAAACACAGAACAAAGATGAAAGCGATCAGCAACACGGCCGTGACAAGGCCAAGTCCGACCAGCTCAAGCAGGACAACGATAGTGGCAATGCCGGCAAGAATGCCCGGCGCAACCAGATGCCGGCTTTCCATGTGTGGCTGTTGCAGAACCAGCCGCACCACGAGGAAGGCAAGCAACGCGCCGATAACAAACACCGCAATGAACGGCACGAACACCATTGCCAGCGGCATCCATAGACCCGTGTGCCCGGTTGCTACCAGTGCCATCTGCCCGTCTTCAAGGGCAAACCCCGTCGCAGCCATGCCCAATGGCTCCAACACCCGCAACCGGGCAACGTCTGCAAAGGGCCGCTGCTCATGGGCCGTGATTGCATAGCCAAGATATTCAAACCCTTCACCGGCATAGGAGAACGGACCACCCGGAGAGGTCACGAGGGTGTGTGATGTGCGGCGAATATCATTGGACAGCCCGGACGTGTGGGTCAGGACCTGTTCAAGGGTGATCCTGGGAATGCTGCCGTCCGCCCCCGGCTCCAGCCACGGCGGCTCCAGCCCAAGGCCAATGTCCTTGTCGAGCCGCAACTTGCCGGCGGCCACAAGCTGCAGGGCCACATGCGCTGCGACCGGCTTCGAGATGGACGCTGCTTCAAAAATTGTTTCGGTGGTAACCGGCGCACGCCCGATGACATTGCGCACCCCAAAGGCGCGCTCATAGACCATGCGTCCGTCGCGAATGAACGCGACCTGGGCACCGGGGACATTTTCTTCGTCCATCAGGCGCGGCATGAACGCATCAAGTGCCTGCGCAATCTCGCGGTCTTCCCAGTCCAGCATGCCCGTGTCCG
>JBCBUN010000182.1:0-4881 GCA_039818145.1 Pseudomonadota bacterium | reverse complement strand
ATCGATGTGCAGAACGGTGAATGGGGCTGCGGTGTCTTTGTTGCGGTTGAACATCTGATCTCTCCATTTGGGCGCGCGGGCCTGGGTGGGCGCCGCTGAATTGCTGATGAGATCAAGATGGATGATTTCGCTGACGGGATTAACCGGGCAAACGGGGAATGATTGTTTCTATTTGCGCAATAATCAGATCTTATTCCGGCAGCGCGCCGGTGAGTGAGGCGCGCTGGGACAGTTCGATCCAGTTGCCGAAGGGATCGCGGATGAAAGCGATGCGTGCCGTCTTTCCCAGTGTTCTGGGTTCCTGTGCGCTATAGGCAGGGTCATGGCCGGTGATACGGGCATATTGCGCATCGACGTCGAAGACCTGGATGGTGGAATAGCGAAGGCCGGGGCGCATCATCACATCATTGTCGGACCGGTCCGGCACGTCCGGCGTGACGCGGCCGACAATGCGGCTCTGGCCGCAGGCAACTGCGCAGCTCATCGAGTCATCCACCGGCAACCCCAGCGCGTCGCGATAAAACGTCATGAAGGCCTCGACCGACGGGGTGGCTAGTTCCAGCGCCCAGTGACGGATGCCGTCGCGATCAATCGGCCAGCGCACAAGTTCGTTGCCGTCGGGATCGACCAGCGTTTCCGGCTCCGCCACATTGGGGCAGGCAACGACAAGCCGCAGATAGCCTGCGTCACCGCGGGGCGGCAGCTTGTCTTTCGCGTGATTGATCTTCAGCACTGCGCCATCCAGCGTATGGCGATGCTGGCGTAACTCGCGGGAGACCGGCAGGACATGGTCGAACTGCACGCCCGCGTGCTCGACCCAGAAGGCTGATACGTCTTCAGGTGAATTGGTGAAGAGCCCGACATCGAGCGAATTCTTGGCAAGGTCCATAGACGGGATAGCTTTCCTAGGGGCTGACAGGGCTGCCAGATACGCATGGCGTGGAAATGCGCGCAAGCGGGACTCTCTCACCTATGTCAGTTGAAACCCCCAAAGCGGCTACGGTTGAAGTCATGACGATGGCAGTCCAGACTTGGGCCATAAAGAAAATTCCGGAGGAAACCTCGATGCATGATCTCGTGATCAGGAACGGGCTCGTTTATGACGGGCTGGGCGGCAAGCCGTATGAAGCTGATGTGGCCATTGACGGCACCACGATCTCCATCGTGGGAACGGTCACTGAAAAGGGCCGCGAAGAGATTGATGCCAAGGGGCAGATCGTGACGCCGGGCTTTGTGGATGCCCATACGCATTATGATGGGCAGGTCACGTGGGACCCCTATCTGCAGCCCTCCACCTTTCATGGTGTCACCACCGCGATCATGGGCAATTGCGGGGTCGGCTTTGCACCCTGCGCGCCGGACCGGCACAACTGGCTCATCGGCCTGATGGAAGGCGTGGAAGATATTCCGGGTACGGCGCTTGCCGAGGGCATCAAGTGGGGCTGGGAGAGTTTTCCCGACTACATGGATGTGGTGGAGCAATCTCCGCTGGCGATCGATGTGGGTCTGCAGGTGCCGCACGGCGCACTGCGTGCCTATGTGATGGGCGAGCGTGGCGCACGGCTTGAGCCTGCGACGCGCGAAGACACGGACAAGATGGGCGCACTGGTGGAAGACGCCCTTGAGGCGGGGGCGCTGGGCGTCTCGACCTCGCGCACCGAGAAGCACCGCGACAAGGACGGCGAACATACGCCGACCTACAAGGCGGAAGAGATGGAATTAAATGGTATTGCGGAAGCGATGAAACGCTCCGGCAAAGGTGTCATTCAGCTGATTGCCGACTTCCGCGACGTGGACTGGGAATTCGACATGTTGCGCAACATGGTGGAGATTTCCGGCCGCCCGCTGTCGCTGACGATTGAGCAGGACGATCGACACCCGGATACCTGGAAACAGGTGCTGGACAAGATTGCCGACGCCAACAAGGCCGGCCTTCCCATGCGTGGCCAGGTACCCGCCCGCCCAACCGGCGTGGTGATGGGACTGACGGCGTCCCTCAACCCGTTCCTGCTTTACAAAACGTGGCACGAGATCATGCCGCGGACGCTGGAAGCGCAGGTTGCAGCCCTCAAGGACCCGGACTTCCGGGCGCGGCTGCTGGCTGAAAAAGTCGAGTTCAAGGAAGGTGAGATTTCAACGCAGCTGTTCACGTGGTTCCACAAGATGTTCCCACTGGGTAGCCCGCCGAACTATGAGCCGGCACCGGAAGACAGCGTGGAAGCGCATGCGAAACGTGAGGGTCGCGACCCGCGCGAGGTGTTGCTGGACTGGATGGCAGCAGATGACGGCAAGGCGCTGATCTATTTCCCGCTGATGAACTATCTGCCGGGTGATCTGTCATATGTGGAGCAGATGCTGAAGCATCCCAACACCACTTTTGGTCTCAGCGACGGCGGCGCGCATGTAGGCATCATCTGTGACGCCAGCTTCCCGACCACCATGCTGACCCATTGGGGCCGCGACCGGACGCGTGGCGAGAAGCTGCCGCTTGAATGGATCATCAGTGGACAGACGAAAAAGACGGCCGAGCTTGTGGGCCTGTATGACCGTGGTGTGCTGGCCCCGGGCATGAAGGCGGATGTCAATGTGATCGACTTTGACAACCTCACCATGGACAAGCCGGAAATCGTTTATGACCTGCCCGCAGGCGGCAAACGCTTTGTGCAGAAGACGCGCGGCTATACGGCCAGCATCATTTCGGGCGCCGTGGCGTTCCGCAATGGTGAGCCTACCGGCGTGCTGGGCGGCAAGCTCATTCGCGGCAGCCAGGCACGGCCTGCGGCGGCGCAGATTCCGGCCGCTGCGGAATAGTCCATGAGCCGGTTTTTGGGCGATATCCGCCAGAACGGCTATGTGGTGCGCGATATCGAGCGCGCCATGCGCCACTGGACCGAGGTGATGGGCGTGGGGCCGTTCTTCTATATTGAAGACGTGCCGGTGAGCGCGTTTCAGTATGGCGGCAAGCCGTCAGACGTGAAGATGAGCATTGCGCTGGCCAATTCCGGCCCGCTGCAGATCGAACTCATCCAGCAGCGCAATGATGCGCCGTCGATGTATCTGGATTTTCTGAATGCGGGCTATGAAGGCCTGCAGCATGTGGCGTTCTGGACGGCGGAGTTTGACCGCGACATGGCGCAGATGACCGACCGCGGATTTGAGGTTGGTCATTCCGGACAGATCGGGGCTGATGGGCGCTTTGTGTATTTCACACAGCAGGACCATCCCGGCAGCGTCATCGAGCTGTCGGAAACTAATGGCCGCAAGGGCGCGTTCTTCCAGTCCATCCGAGATGCCGCGGACAGCTGGGACGGGTCTGACCCGGTGCGGAAGGTTTAGTCTGCAGCCTCCTGCCAGGCCGTCTTGCTGTCATAGAAGAACTGCTCGCTCGCGATGCGGTCGCCGTCCCATCGCTGCAGGGATACTTCCTCCAACTGGCGGCGGGTACCGGCCTTGTCGGTCATGATGAAGGTCCAGCGGATGGCCACATTGTCGCCGTCCACCAGGAACGTACTGACCGGCTTTGTCTCCATCTTCTGCATGTTGGACAGAGCGTTCGCCTCGTGCGCCATGAGCGTGTCGCGGCCCCGGCGCGGCTCACCGAGGTTCTCCTGCATTGTAGCGTCTTCGTGATAAAAGTCGCGGATGGCGTCCACGTGGTCGCCATGGACGACTGCGTCAATAAACGCATCGACGCGCTGTTTGTCGGGCATATGATCTGGCTCATTGTTCAATAAATGAAATTACAGCACCGTTGACTATGAGGTGGCGGTGCACCCGCCATATGGGGTGCCGCTTCCAAAGGTACCAGTGGATGCACTGCGTGTTGCGTAAATACCCAAAGGCATGAGGAGCCGCACCGATGAGCGACAAAATTCTGCATGAGCTGTCACCCGCAGACGTGAAAGCAAAGATGGATGCGGGCGATGTGGTCGTCATTGATGTGCGTGAGCCGCGTGAATATGGCGCTGAACGCATTCCCGGGGCGCTCAACTTTCCCCTGTCGACGTTTGACGCGTCTGCCCTGCCCACAGGCGGCAAGCCGGTGATCCTGCATTGCGGTGTGGGCAAGCGATCGGCCATGGCGGCACAAAAGTGCTTTGAAGGTGGCGCTGCGGAAGCCACGCATATGGCGGGAGGTCTGGGCAAGTGGAAACAGGCCGGACTGCCCCTGATCGTGACAGATCCTGAAACCGGGCAGCCTGAACTTAAGAGCTGAATACTGCCGGTTTTCGCTATCTCCTGATCGATTGATCAAATTACTGCTTGAACCATCCGCACGCCTCCCCATACTCCTACTATCGGCAGGGTCATGCCGGAACAGGGGAGGACAGACTTATGGCTTCGGAAAAATTCTCGGGCACCGCCAAGACACTTCACTGGATCACGGCACTGCTGGTGCTGGTGGCAATCCTGTTTTCATTCGGCGTTATTCCGCCGGGCTTTGAAGGCATGCCGCTGGATGAGCGGTTGCAGACGCTGATGATCCATTCAGGCAATGGCATTGTCGTGCTGCTGCTGACCTTGTATCGCATTCGCTATCGCCGCACACACACGCCGCCGACCTATCCTGACAGCATGCCGGCATGGCAGAAGACCGCATCCAAATGGAACGTATACGGATTATATGCGCTGTTGATCTATCAGCCGATCATCGGCATTTCACACGCACTGACCTATGTGGATGGGGATATCAAGCCCTATGGGCTGATCAATCTCACAGGCCTTGCACCATCTGATGCGGCGTTGACGCAAGTGTTCCACGTGATGCACGCCATTGGTGGACTGGTCCTGTCAGCGCTGCTGATTGTGCATGTGGCAGCTGCGATGAAGCACTTGCTCATCGACCGGGACAAGGTGTTCCAGCGGATGCTGCCTTACGGC
>JBCBUN010000181.1:0-4893 GCA_039818145.1 Pseudomonadota bacterium | reverse complement strand
CGTCCGCATTCGCGTCATTCCCTGCCTCGACGTTGCCGGTGGGCGCGTGGTCAAGGGCGTCAACTTCGTCGACCTCAAGGCTGCGGCCTGCTCGACCGGATCGCCCGTGCACTGGAAGAAAAGTCCCCGTCAAACGGCCCCGGTCAGGACCTTAATTCCTGTGATGCCTTTGTTTGGATGGGCGAAGAGGCACGGCTGGAACCGGTCCCGGTGGTTTCACGCGTGGAGATTGACCTGTTGCAGGGGATTGATCGCCTGCGGGACATTCTGCTGGAAAACACCCGGCGCTTTGCTGCAGGCCTGCCCGCCAACAATGCGCTGCTCTGGGGCGCGCGCGGCATTGGAAAAAGCTCTCTCGTGAAGGCAGCCCACGCCAAGGTCGCGACCGAAGCGCCGGGACGGCTCGCACTGGTTGAGATCCACCGCGAAGACATCTCCACCCTGCCCCGGCTCATGACAATGCTGCGGGATGCCGACAGGCAGTTTCTGGTGTTCTGTGACGACCTGTCATTCGATCAGGCGGACACGAGCTACAAGTCGCTCAAGGCAGTACTTGAAGGTGGCATTGAGGGACGTCCGCAGAACGTCCTGTTTTATGCGACTTCAAACAGAAGACATCTGATGCCGCGTGACATGGTGGACAATGAGCGCCAGCGCGCGATCAACCCGACAGAGGCGGTTGAGGAAATGGTGTCGTTGTCAGACCGGTTCGGTCTTTGGCTTGGTTTTCACCATTGCAGCCAGGATGAGTATCTGGAAATGATCCGCAAATACTGCGAGCATTTTTCCCTTGATGCTCCGTGGACGGATGTTCGGGCACAGGCCATTGAGTGGACCAATACCCGCGGCAGCAGGTCAGGTCGTGTTGCCTGGCAGTTCATACAGGAATTGGCGGGCAAGCTTGGGCAGAAGCTGGAAGGCTGACGCCGCTTAGCGAGACGCCACGTTGTTGCCCAGATAGGTCATCGGGTTCACAGCTTTTGCGCCCCGGCGAACTTCAAAATGGATTTGAGGCTCGGTTACACCGCCGGATGAGCCGGAGGATGCAATCTTCTGTCCGCGGGAGACAATGTCGCCGCGGCTGACAAGAAGTTCGGAGTTGTGGGCATATGCGGTGACGTAACCGTTCTGATGGCGCACGAGCACCATGTTGCCGTAGCCCTTGAGCTCATTGCCTGCATAAGCAACCACGCCATTGTCGGCAGCGGCTACAGGTGTGCCGCGTGGGACGCGGATGTTGATGCCATCATTGTGCAGGCCGCCCTCTTTTGGGCCATAGCTTGAAATGATGCGACCTTCAGCCGGCCAGATGAAACGTCCTGCCCGTGCGGGTGGTTCGGCAATGCGTGGCTTGGCGCGTGGCGTGGCAACGCCACGCGCCGGACGCGCTGCCGGTGTTGGCACATTAGACGCAACAACGCGTGGTTTGCGCGGTGCGGGTGCTGCCTGACGACGGGTATTCCCCCGCCCGTCATCAGGCATCCAGCCCCCCACGCGAAGACGCTCACCCACATAGATCGGGTAAGGCTTGTTCTTGTGGTTGAGTGTTGCCACCTCGCGCGTGGAGGTGTCGTATTTCTCAGCAATTTCAGACAGCGTGTCACCGCGGCGCACTTTGTGCGTGCGCGGCACAGGTACCGTCAGCTTCTGGCCCTTGTAAATTGTGTAGGGCTTGGACACGCCATTGGCCTTGGCCAGGGCACGCATGGGCACATTGTGGCGCTCTGCCAGAATGGAGAGGCTCTCGCCGGATTTCACAGTGATCTGGTAGGGCTCACTAGCTACTGCCCGACTGCCGCCATAGGTAGCCTGCGGCACCCCGCGATAGCTGGAAGGCGCTGCACAGGCACCAAGGATGGCGAGGCCGGCGGTCAGCAGCACGGCAATCGAAATCGCCCGGGACGCACCCCGGCTGTTGCGATCTCGCTTAAGCGGTCGTGTAAGAGCTGAAAAAACCGACATCGTCTCGTATCCCAAATTCGTCTGGATCTGCGAGGACGGCCCCATGCACAAGGCACAACCGCGCAGTCAATCTGATGCGCAGTCTCGGGTCATTTGGTTAATGAAGACTGGATGGTGACCGGAAAAAACACACCTCCGCAGCAAGAGCACGGAAATCCGGGAGTTTTGCGTCGAATGACCGGGCCTTAAAGCTCGCGCGCAACGCCGTCGACCAGTGGCACAAAGCGCACCGGAATGAGGTCTTCGCGGTCAAAACCCTCCTCGGTCTTGGTCAGTTTGACCAGAAGCTGCCCGCCGCCGTCCGCCACAGGAACATCAATCGGAACCACAGCAATACCGCCAATTTTCAGCTGGGCCACAAGGGCCTCGGGCACGACCGGGGCCGCAGCGGTGACAATAATGCGGTCAAACGGCGCCTGTTCCGGCCAGCCCTTTGTGCCGTCCCCGACCTTGGCCGTGATATTGGTGAGGTTCAGCTTGTCGAACCGAGTTTCGGCCTCTTTCAGCAGGGTGCGGTACCGCTCAAGCGTGTACAGCCGCCGACATAGCCGCGCGAGCACGGCAGCCTGATAGCCGGAGCCGGTCCCAATCTCCAGCACCTTCATGCGATCACTGACTTCAAGCTTCATGGTCATAAAGGCAACGATGTAAGGCTGGCTGATGGTCTGCCCGCACTCGATGGGCAGCGCGTTGTTCTCATAGGCCTGGCCTTCAAAGGCCCGTTCGACAAACACCTCGCGCGGCGTGCGTTCGACAGCGCCCAGAACCGCACCATCCGTGATGCCTTGACGACGCAACGTCATGATCAACTGGATAATCCGGGAGGGATCGTAGTCTGCGTCACTCACTTGGAAGACTTCCGCCCGTTTTCCCTGGTGCTGGATGCCCAGGTTACTGGTGTCACCGACTTGGGTGGTGTGCCGCCCAGTTCCTTTGCCATAGCCCGCCGTGTTGTCTTGTGGGTGAGGTCCATGTGCAATGGCGTAACGGATATGCGGCCCGCGTAGATCGCCCGCAGGTCCGTTCCCTCTGGCGGATTGGACAGGACCTTCTGAAAGCCAAGCCAGTGATAGGCGTTTTCGCGTGCATCCATACGCGTATCGATCAGGGCGTTGCTCTGGTCCCGCTTGCCCTGAACCGTCACTTCCACTTCTTTTACTGCGGTGTGCAGCACGTCGGGGAAGTTCACATTCATGAGAACGTCTTTGGGCCAGCCCATTTCCACGAGCTTGGATATGAGAGCCGCACCATGATGTTCGGCTGTTGCCCACTTCACTTTCTCACGCCCCTCAAACCCATAGGCCTGACTGAGCGCAATGGACGGCACACCCAGGACGGTCCCTTCCATGGCGGCTGCAATGGTGCCGGAATAGGTAACGTCTTCGGCAATATTCTGGCCGCGGTTTACGCCGGACAAAACCAGATCCGGTGGCGTCTCAAGCATCAGATGTTTGACGGCCATCAACACGCAGTCGGTTGGTGTCCCCGACACGGCAAATTTGCGCCGGTTGATTTTGCGCACACGAAGCGGATGGGCGAGCGTGAGAGAGTGTCCAGCACCGGACTGTTCGGTTTCAGGCGCAATGATCCAAGTATCGCTGGAGAGTTCTTTGGCAATCTTCTCCAGGGCCTTGAGGCCTGGAGCGTGGATGCCGTCATCATTGGTACACAGAATACGCAAAGGACGCTTTTTGCCCTCTGCCGTTTCAATCCGCAGTTTGTCAGGCATCCGATGCACCCAGTTCAAGAGTTTCGATGCCGCCCATATAGGGCTTCAGTACGTCGGGAATGGCGACAGATCCATCAGCCTGCTGATAGTTCTCAAGCACCGCAACCATGGCGCGCCCCACAGCCAGGCCGGAGCCATTTAGCGTGTGTGTAAAGCGCGTGCTCTTTTCGCCCGTCGGCCGATAGCGCGCCGCCATACGGCGAGCCTGGAAGTCACCACACTGAGAACAGGACGAAATCTCGCGATACGCATCCTGACCCGGCAGCCAGACTTCAAGGTCATAGGTCTTGCGCGCACCAAAACCCATGTCGCCAGTGCACAGCACCATGGTGCGGAACGGCAGTTCCAGCCGCTTGAGCACTTCTTCAGCACACTGGGTCATGCGCTCATGTTCATCGTTGGATGTCTCTGGCGTTGTGATGCTAACCAGTTCCACTTTTGCAAACTGGTGCATACGGATCATGCCGCGCGTATCGCGCCCTGCCGATCCGGCTTCCTTGCGAAAACACTGGGTGAACGCGGTGAACCGAAGCGGCAACTCTTCTTCGGAATGGATGGCTTCACGTGCAAGATTTGTCAGCGGCACTTCAGCGGTCGGAATGAGCCAGTGCGCGTCTTCATCATCGGGTGCGCCCGTCTTGAACTGATCGTCCACAAACTTCGGTAGCTGTGCGGTGCCATACATGACCGCATCTCGGACGAGCATGGGAGGCGCCACTTCGGTGTAGCCGAACTCCGTTGTGTGCAGATCAAGCATGAAGTTTGCCAGCGCACGTTCAAGTTTGGCGAGCTGGCCCTTGAGAACCACAAAGCGCGCACCGGACAGTTTGGCCGCCGTTTCGAAATCCATGAGGCCACCGGCCTCACCAAGATCGAAATGTTCCTTGGGGGCAAAATTGAATTGGCGTGGCTCGAGGTGCTTTCGCACTTCGACGTTGCCGTCTTCATCCTCACCAAGGGGCACGTCATCAAGCGGTATGTTCGGCAGACCGGACAGCACGGCCTCTATCTGTTCGTCGAATTGACGCTGACGGTCTTCGCCGTCCTGGATAACGCTTTTCAGCTTGGCAACTTCATCGATCAGCGCCTGAGCACCCGCGTCATCGCCCTGCCCCTTGGCCTTGCCGATGGCTTTGGAGGCATCATTGCGCCGCGACTGGACATCCTGAAGCTCTGAAATGAGCGCCCGGCGCTCTTCATCA
>JBCBUN010000180.1:0-4915 GCA_039818145.1 Pseudomonadota bacterium | reverse complement strand
CAGCAAGATCAATCATGATTTGCGGAACATCCTTGCAAGCGCCCAGTTGATTTCAGATCGGCTGACGGGCGTCGATGACCCGCAAGTGCAGAAACTGGCCCCGCGCCTTTTTGCCTCCATTGACCGGGCCATCGCGCTGGCTACCGACACCATGAAATTCGGCAAGGCCGAAGAAGCGCCCACCCGGAAACAATATGTGCCGCTTGCCGACCTTGCGACGGAAGTTGTGGAAGCGGTCCTGCCCGTGGACGAAACGCGCATTCGTGCCGACATTCTTATTGATGAAGAAGAACAGGTTTATGCGGACGCGGATCAGCTGTTTCGCATTCTTCTCAATCTTGCACGCAATGCCGTTCAGGCCATGGAAGACGCTGGCGGCACTGGGACGCTTACGGTGGCCTGCGAAATGACCGAAGGCGGAGGCCGCCTCGTGGTCGCGGACACAGGTCCCGGTCTTCCAGAAGATGCCCGCGACCATCTGTTTGAGCCGTTTGTCGGCAGCGCTCGCAAAGGCGGCACAGGCCTTGGCATGGCCATCGCGGCGGATCTGGTGCGTGCCCATGGCGGCCGTATCGAGCTGTTTGAAACAAGGCCGGGTCGCACGGTCTTTCATATCTATCTACCCGACCCGGATGGCAGCATTGCGCCGGCAACGGCTAGTGCTGCGGCCCAGTAGGGTGCTACATCCAGCCCCATGAGCTGGGATCCTTCGACATATCTGAAGTTCGACGACAAGCGCACACGACCGGCAGCAGAACTGCTTGGTCGAATCCAGGCTGACACCCCAGGAGAAGTGGTCGATCTGGGGTGCGGGCCGGGCAACTCGACTGCTCTTCTGGCGGCGCGCTGGCCACAGGCCAATATCACGGGCGTCGACAGTTCTCAGGAGATGCTCGACAAAGCCGCTTCCACAGCCATTTCTGCAACCTGGACCCTCGCCGACATTGCCTCATGGCGCGCGGCTGTTCCGGCAGATGTCCTGTTTACGAATGCGGCGTTGCAGTGGCTCGGCGGCCATCAGTCGCTGTTTCCATCCCTCATGGGCGAGGTCGCACCCGGCGGCACTTTAGCGATCCAGATGCCGCGCAACTTTGATGCCCCAAGCCATACGCTGCTGCGCGAAGCCGTGGAAGAAACCAACAACGCCAGCGTGATTTCACTGCTGCGCACAAACCCAGTTGCTGATCCGGATTTCTACCACCGGCTTTTGGCCCCCCATGCGACATCTATAGATATATGGGAAACCACCTACCTTCAGGTTCTGACCGGAGATGATGCCGTGCTGGCCTGGACCAGCGGCACAGCCCTTGTACCTTTCACATCCGCGCTTGAGGGCGCTGAACGTGACCGTTTCGTGGACCACTACCGACAGAAGCTGGCGGCGGCATATCCTCCGGAGGCGGATGGCTCGACGCTGTTTTCCTTCAAGCGCATCTTTATTGTGGCCCAAAAGCACTAGCACGCGCCCTGTCGCCCATCTGCATGGCAGAACCCGGTTATGGTGCATTGCAACCAAAGCCGACCGGTGCCACCCTTTGATCCCATGTGTGTAACTTGGTTCCAAGGGTTCTATGTCCACTCTTGATCTTGGTGTCATCGGCAACAGCAGCTATGGCGCGCTTATTAGTCCTCAGGGCCGCATCGTGTGGTCCTGCCTGCCGCGTTTCGATGGAGACCCGGTTTTCTGTGACCTTCTGAATGGCGGCGACAACGCGGTCGACGGCGGCGATTTCGGTTTCTGGGAGATAGATCTCGCTGACTTCGATCGCAGTGAACAGAATTACGAACCCAATACGGCCATTCTCAAAACGCGTCTTTATGACAAACAGGACAACGCTGTCGAGCTGACGGACTTTGCACCGCGCTATCTCAACCATGGGCGCATGTTCCGGCCTGTCACCATCATGCGCCGGATTGCCCCGCTGATCGGCACACCACGGATCACGATACGGTTGCGCCCAAGGTTCAACTGGGGTGCACGGGTACCGGATGTCAGCCGCGGCACAAACCACGTGCGGTTTTTTCATACGGGCCAGACTCTGCGGCTCAACACCAATGCACCGCTCGCGTATGTGCTGGATGAGGTGCCTTTCCTGCTGGAAGAGCCTGTCGACATGATGCTGGGGCCGGATGAGCCACTGGCGGGAAATCTGCGGGAAACTGCAAACACCTTCGAGGAACGCACAGCAGACTACTGGCGGACATGGGTGCGTCGGTTGGCGCTGCCGCTTGAGTGGCAGGATGCGGTCATTCGCGCTGCCATTACGCTCAAGCTGTGCACCTATGAGGAAACCGGCGCCATCATTGCGGCGATGACAACCTCCGTTCCCGAAGCTGCCAATACCCAGCGCAACTGGGACTACCGCTACTGCTGGCTACGGGACGCATTCTTTGTGGTGCGGGCGCTCAACTCCCTGTCTGAAGTTGAGACCATGGAACACTACTTGCGCTATCTGCATAACATCGTGGGTGAAGCCGATGACCACCTGCAGCCCGTCTGGGGCATCAGCCGGGAGGCCGCGCTGGTGGAAAATGAAATCACCAGCCTTTCAGGCTATCGTGGCATGGGGCCTGTACGGGTCGGCAATCAAGCATACGAACACTTCCAGCATGATGTGTACGGCAATGTCGTGTTGGCGGCGTCTCAATCGTTTCTCGATCAACGCCTTTTCAAACCCGGCACCGAAGAAAACTTCAGCCGTCTGGAACATATGGGAGAGCTGGCGTTCAAGACGTACAACCAGCCGGATGCCGGCATGTGGGAGCTGCGCACACGCGCACGGGTGCATACGTCCTCGAGCCTCATGTGCTGGGCGGCCTGTGACCGGCTTGCGAAAATTGCACGGCATATGGACCTCACGGACCGCGCGACATACTGGCAAGAGCGCGCTGACATCATTCATTCCACCATCACATCTGAAGCATGGAATGAGGACATGGAGTCGTTCGCTGAAAGTTTCGGCGGCAAAGGTGTGGAAGCCGGCCTGCTTTTGATGGCGGAAGTCGGCTTCCTCAAGCCGGATGACGAACGCTTTCAAAAGACGCTTGATGCCGTTGAGCGCACGCTGAAGCGTGGCAAGCATATGTATCGATATGCTGAAGCCGACGATTTCGGGGAACCAGAGACCGCCTTCAACATTTGTACCTTCTGGTACATTGATGCGCTGGCCCGGGTTGGCCGGGAAGAAGAAGCGCGGGAGATTTTTGAAGAGATGCTGAGCGCGCGTAACACGCTGGGGCTGCTGTCGGAAGACACGGACGTCAAGACCGGCGAATTGTGGGGCAATTATCCACAGACATACTCGTTGGTCGGCATCATCAATGCGGCGATGCGCCTGTCGCGTCCCTGGGAGGACGAAGTATGAGCCGGCTCGTTGTTGTGTCTAACCGTGTCGGGCCAATCGGCGACGCAAAGCGCGCCGGGGGTCTGGCCATTGCGCTGGTGGAAGCGCTCAAGACATCCGGCGGCATCTGGTTTGGCTGGACGGGTGAAACCACCGAGGAACCGGACAGTCGGCTCAAACTGGAATCTGCCGGGTCGCTGACCTTGGCGACGGTTGATCTCTCCGAGGCGGATCACGAGGACTACTACAACGGGTTTGCCAACCGCTCCTTGTGGCCGCTGTTTCATTTTCGCACCGGGCTTGTGCAATACGACCGGCAGAACTTTGCAGGATATGAGCGAGTCAATGCGAGCTTTGCCAAGTCGCTCCTGCCGCTCATCCAGCAGGACGATCTCATCTGGGTGCACGACTATCACTTCCTGCTGTTTGCCGAAGAACTCCGCAAGCTGGGCTGCACGCGGCCCATCGGACATTTCCTGCACATTCCCTTCCCGCCGCGTGAGCTGCTGACGACGCTGCCGCACCATGAACAACTGGTGCAGGCCCTCTTCGCATTCGACATTCTGGGCTTCCAGACCGAGCATGATCGCGACCGCTTCTTTGACTATGTCCGTATGGAAGCCGGTGGCAGCATTCTGGGTGACAAGGCGCGGTGCTTTGGGCGCACCGTGACGGCGCGCCACTTCCCTATCGGTATTGATGCTGACAATTTCGTGGAATTTGCTGAGTCCGAAGAAGGCCAGAAGCAGTTCACATCCATGCGCGACATGCTGCGGGGCCGTAAGCAGATCATCGGCGTCGACCGACTGGATTACACCAAGGGCCTGCCAGAACGCTTCAATGCCTTTGAACGGATGCTTGAAGACCACCCAGACAAGCGGGGTCAAACCAGCCTGCTGCAGGTCGCCCCGCCGTCCCGGTCAGATGTAACCGAGTACCAGGATTTGCGGCTCGAGCTTGAAGGCATGGCCGGTCATATCAACGGGCGCTTTGCCGAGTTCAACTGGACACCGATCCGCTATCTCAACAGATCGTTTGCCCGGCAGGCGCTGGCGGGCCTCTATCGTGCCAGTCATGTGGGTTTGATCACACCTTTGCGCGATGGCATGAACCTTGTGGCAAAGGAGTATGTGGCGGCACAGGATCCAGAAGATCCCGGCGTGCTCGTGCTGTCACGTTTCGCCGGTGCCGCCAAGCAGATGCGCGATGCTGTCATCATCAATCCCTACGATGTGCAAGGCATGTCTGATGCATTGGCGCGTGCCCTTGATATGCCGTTGGACGAGCGCAAGCAACGCCACCAAGCCTTGATGAAAAGCGTGTCCGACGAAGACATCAGTCATTGGCGCATGACATATATGGACGCGTTGACCAGCGTTGAGGATTCGGGCGTTACGGGCGGCAGCATTCACGCTGATAGGTCGGGGAACTCCAACGGATCAGCAGCCTGAATGTCTGCGCGAGCCACCAAGCCCGTCCTTGTTGCGGATATCGGCGGAACAAATGCGAGGTTTGCCCTCGCGCGGCCGAGCGAGACCAAACCTGATACGCCAACAGTCCTGATGACGGCG
>JBCBUN010000179.1:0-4930 GCA_039818145.1 Pseudomonadota bacterium | reverse complement strand
CCGCGCAGGAAGACGGGGGCACCGTTGAGAAGGATCCGGTCGCCCTCAACTCGAATGGTGCGAAGACCGATCCGGTCCTGGACTTCTGCACCTCCGGTCTCCAGCGTCACGTCGTACAGGTAAGGAGTTTCCGGGGACCACAGAGCAGCGGTCGGCACTGTGAGGCGCGCTTCCGCATGCCCCTGACGATCGGTCGTCATGCTGATGTCTGCATTCAGTTCATCAATCCTGACGCGTACGGGCACATCCCGCATGGGCTGGTTGAGGTCAACGGACACACGAATTTCCTTCGTGACCTCGTCCAGCAATGTCACTTCATAGTCCTGAATGAAAAGGCTTGGCGTGCTTACCAGCATGACGTCACGCGTCAGGCCGCCATAGTTGAACCAGTCTGTATTGGCAGTTGGCACCGTTCCGTGATTCAGTTTTGAACTGACTGAAACAACCACGCTGTTCTGCCCGTCCACCAACAGGTCGGTCACATCGAGATTGAAGGGTGTAAAGCCGCCCTTGTGGGTTCCCGCGTAAACCCCATTCACGGCCACATGGGCCTCATAATGAGCGGCGCCAAAATACAGGTGGTAAGACTGTGTGTCCTGCCGGTCCACGTCAAAGTAGCGCTGATACCAGACGCGTTCCTTGTACCAGAACAGGTCTTCGCGCTGGCTGTTCCAGTCACCGGGTACTTGCAGTTTTTCTGACGCGTCAAACCTGTATTCGACCAGCTCCATGGGGCCGGTGTCCCGAAGGTTTTCGAAGAACCCCGGGAGGGTGAGACCCAGCGCGCGCGTGGGCAGCCCGCGATCCTGAGGGTCGATGATTATGTTCCACGGGCCATTGAGGCTAACCGTGTCTCGACCGCGCGGATTGACGATTAGCGGGGCCGGTTGCAGGTAGTCTGCCTCGGTGAGCGCCGATGCGAAAAGCCGTTCTTCATCTTCACCCGAGAACAGCCACCACCCAACTGCAAGCACAACCCCTGCCGCCGCGATCCGGATTACCCATTTTGAAAGCATGCGTGGTTCCCCCCAAAAGCCACCCGTGCCATCGCCGCGACCGGACGTCAGCTATGCTGAGCGGTCTCAAGTCCGACAATGGCTACACAAGCGTGTGCCCGAAGAAGTCCCGGGGGTCAAATACCCAGCACCGCACCGCTGGGTTGTGTGGCGCTGGCAATGGCAAACAGTGTGCCCATGACCAGCAGGAGGAACCCGCCCAGAATGGCAAGACCATGCACGCCGACCTCAACCCGCGCATCATCAAGCCGCGTCAGTGCCCAGGCTCCATCCCGCAGACCGACAGCAGCCAGGGCAATGAGCGCCACGGCGATGGCTGTGCCTGCCGACATGGCCAGAACAGCCGCAATACCCGCAAAGGTCATTCCCAGGACCTGGGCAAACACCAGAACCAGGATCGCGCCGGAACACGGGCGTATCCCGATCGACAAAACGATCCCGATCATTTCCCGCAGTGATCCGGCATTCATGCTCTCTTCCGGCGTCGGGAAATGCGTGTGTCCGCAATCCGAGCCGCAATCCGGCCCATGGTCGTGATCATGATGGTGGCCGTGATCATGCCCATGGTTATGGTTGTGGTCATGGCCATGATGGTGGGAATGCGTGTGTCCGGAAGACCCAAGGGACAAGCCGAACCGGGGCGCCAGCGCCTTGGCCGAACGCCAAATAAGCCAAAGCCCGACAACTGCCACCAGTGCAAAGCTTGCAGCTTCAAGCCATTGAACAATGACACCCGAGGTACGTAGTGCCAGGCCAAAGACCACGATGATGCCGGTCACCACCACGATGGCCGTAATCCCCTGCATGAAGGACGAAGCGGCAGCGAGCAAAAGGCTTCGTTTCAGAGCCGTAGGTTGCGTCACCAGATAGGCGGACAACACAGCCTTGCCATGGCCAGGCCCCGCAGCGTGAAACACGCCATACAGGAAAGACAGGGCGATGAGGGCCCAAGCGGCACTTGCCGAACCTTCTTCTTTCAATGCCCGAATGGCCCCGGCCAGACTGCGATGCAGCCGTTGCTGCTCACTTTGAATATAGAGAATCGTTTGCGTGAGGAATGACGCATCTGCACCCGCACTTGCGGGAGTTTCGGTGGATTCAACTGGTGCTGCTGCCGGCCGATCCACGCCAAGTTGAGCGGCCGCTGAGGACGCCCAAGCCAGGCTGAAGACGACGCTGAATGCGAGTGCAAGGGCCAGCAATATGCCTTTGGGCCGGACCGTTTTATTCAGCACTACGGGCCTCTTCAGGACGGCAATCAATGGTGACATTTTCGGCAAAGGCAGCGCCAAGTGTTTCCGGTCCCTGATCCATCCTGTCCAAAGAAGCTGCAAGGCTGATCATCTCAAAGGTTGGCGACGGGCGGTCCACGTCCATGGTGCAGTTCGCCGGGGGGCTGCCTGTCATAAGCACACCAGTCCCCTTTTCGTGCAGCATTTCGATGAAATACTCCGGATCATAAACCGAATACCGGACCGGCCAGTCGGTGGCATCGACCGGCGCCTTGAGATCGACGGAAAAGGTAAGTTCCAGCCGTTGATCGGGCCGCAGCCGGGCACTTTGGTCACGGGCATCCACGTCAAGGCGGCCGTCGCGACCTTCGATCCGCATGAGATAGCCAAACTGGGCAATGCTGTCGGTCATCTCTACCGCATATTTGTCCAACTGCTCTTTGTCGGGTTCGTCCCCTGCGGAGAGCTCGAAGCCTTCGAGCTGAAACACCGTATAGAACTCATCAAACGCCCACACATGGGTGAAGCCGGCGAGCTTTCCATCATCGTCGAACACGGACGAAACAGTCATGTCGATCCAGACATGCGGATGCGCGGTCGCTGTTGGCGCACCAATGCTGAGCGCGGCAAGAACAGCCCAAATGGCAAGATGTACACGTTTCACGACTAGGAGCCTCATTGGCGCAGAATCCAACAAATACGTTAAAACATCATGCCTGCAAAACGGGGCAAAACCGAGGCTGACACCATGTCAGATTTGATATGCAACTTGTTGCGGCTGGAGGCTTGGAATCGCCGTAAACTCACTGCAAAGTACCATTAAGTCCCTGATCTGAACGGGGCTGATTGACCCCTGAGGAAGGAAAATATCTGTGAGCTATCCGATTGAAGACATTGAAGGCGTAGGCCCTGCCTATGCTGAAAAACTTGCCACAGCCAACATCACGACCACGGGCGACCTGCTCGAAGCGGGTGGCGGCAAGAAGGGCCGTGGTGAGATCGCAGCAAAGACCGACATCTCTGAAAAACTGATCCTCAAATGGGTCAATCACTCGGACCTGATGCGCGTTTCAGGTATTGGCGGCGAATATGCCGAACTTCTGGAAGCGGCCGGCGTTGATACAGTCAAAGAACTGCAGCACCGCAATGCGGCCAATCTGGCTGAAGCCCTGCAGAAGACCAATGACGAGAAGAGCCTCACGCGCCAGGTGCCCAGCGAGTCCATGGTCACCAAGTGGATTGAACAGGCCAAGGGCATGGAGCCCGGCGTCAGCCACTAACGCCAGCGAGTAAAGCACAAGGCCGGGCTCCAATGCGGAGCCCGGCCTTTTTGTTGAGAATGTGATGGCTCCTGTCAGCTGTCGGTATCAGGCGCCGTCAGTTGAAGCTGACAGTTCTGAGCGATGCACGCCTTGAGTGCCTCCCGCGTGCGCCCGGTCATGACACCGTCTGGCGGTGACGACAAAAACCCCTTGGCGGACAGCGCATGCTGTATCTGGCGTACATAATAGGTATCGCCCATGCGAGCAGCCTTCACGAAGTACTCCAGTGCTTCCTGTTTCCGGCCAAGCTCAGCCATGATGTGCGCATAGGTATCTAGGGAGTTGGCGGATTTTTCCCCGTCTTCCTCAAGAGACTTGGCCGAAATCGGCAGCGCCTGCTCCGCACGGCCCAGCGACAGTAGCGTCCACGCCAGAGAGTTGAGCGTTTCAGCATGGTCCGGGTCGATCTTGAGAGCGGCGTAGAGGTCCGGAAGGCTCTCTTCATATTTGCCCACATAGTAGAGCGCCAAGGCCCGGTCCCGATAAACGTCCGGATCCTCTGTTTCCAGCTCCAGTGCCAGCGTGTAGTCGGCAACGGCAGCTTCGTAGTCCTCCCGGTACTGATGAAGGAAACCACGCACATAGTATGTGATGTAATCGTCCGGCTGCAGACGAATGGCCTCGTCATAGTCGGCAAATGCCTGCTCGTGATTGTCTTTTTCTGAGTGGCCCTGCCCGCGATTGTGAAACGCCATCGACAAGTCTTCGTTGCTCAGACCTTCCTGATTGTCGATAAGCCAGCCGCACCCTTTGATCTGCCGGTCTGTCTCTCCGGACCTGCAGTCATTGAAGGCCTTTGCCTGCTCGGAGTTGCCCTGCTCAAAGAGCGTGGACTCAAGGAAGGTTGGCGCAAATGTGGGCGCGAAATAGCCCACGGCGCCGAGAAATCCAATGGTCCCGATCCAGGTCAGCAGGTTACGCACAAAGAAGGCTCCAGAATTAGATAGAATTTCCTCGTGCTTGAAACTAAAGCACAGCTTGAAGCCGCCGTCAGGTGCTGGATTTGGCTCCGGTTCGGCTTCTGATAACAAGGTAAAGCGCAAACGCCGTTGCAACTCCGGGCACGAGAATGAGCGGCAGAACGACCCAGCCATGAGTGACACCGTGTGCGCTGCGCTCATAAATCACCCAGATCGCCAGAATGACCCCGCACAGGATGGTGTCCAGCGAATAGCCGGACGCATAGGGATTCACGAACCCTGCGCCAAAGGCCCCAATGACGTCCCCTGTCTCCAACAGGGGAGGCACCACGATAATCGCAAAGGCGATAGCGAACCCGAGCCCCGCTGCCAGAACCAGAAACTCAAAAGTACGTTTTGTCATTGAGACGTCCCCTCGCCCATATCCACAACGGCACCAG
>JBCBUN010000178.1:351-4940 GCA_039818145.1 Pseudomonadota bacterium | reverse complement strand
CGGGTGTTGCAGCCGTATGTGCCGACACAGAGAAGGGCCCCGTCGGGCTTCTTGTCAGCTCGTTTACGTCTGTGTCGCTGGACCCGCCGCTGGTGTCCATCTGCATCATGAAAGGCTCGCATCGTTGGTCGCTGCTGCAGATGGCTGAACGGCTGGGTGTCAGTTTTCTCGGCGACAATCAGCAGGCCATTTGCGCTCAGCTGTCTGCGTCACAGTCATATGGTCTTGATGCGCTGCCCGTCAGTGCCACCGATGAAGGCGCGTTGATGCTGCAGGACGCGACCGCATGGCTGGACTGCTCGCTGCACAGAGAGATCGATGCAGGCGACCACACCATCGCGTTGCTGCGCATTGAAGGCCTGGAGGCGTCACCCGGCCTGACACCGCTGATTTTTCATAACTCACAGTTCCACCGTTTGGCCGCGCTGTGACCCGCGCGCACGCTTTGTACATTCCGAAGCAATGGAGATGGCAATGATCAACACGCGGCGTTCGTTTCAAATCACCCTGCTGGTTGTGGCGTTTATTCCATTTGTGCTTGGCATCATGACCTTGGTAGGCGGTGCAGAGCGTTTTCTGCCGGAGGACGTCGTGACGGCCCGTCTCGACAGCCAGCTTCGGTATTACGCAATCTACTCGATGTTGCCGCTCTTCATGTCGATATGGATTGTACGCAACCTGGAGATTGCCGGGCCGGTCCTGTTGATCACATTGGGAGCGACAGCGCTAGGCGGTGCCGCTCGCCTATATTCCGCAACGCATTACGGATTACCTGAGCCAGCGATGATCGGAATCATCGTGTTCGAAATCGGGGTTCTTCTCTTTCTGCCGTGGTACCGCCTGGTAGTGCGCCGCTCGGCAACGCCGTCACCGGCCGTCGCGTGAACCGCCGGCACCCTGCGTTCGCCTTTGGCAGCGCATGCCGCATCTGAACAGCACTGTCATCTGAGGGAAAACGAAATGACCAAGCCTTTTCTGGCGCGCCTGACGCTGCTTCATCTGGTTGTTCTGGCAGCGACCGCGATTCCGGTTTCACAGGCGGCTGCCTCTTACGCGCTGGAACCCTGGAACATGGATACGCGTGTGGACTTGCCGATCGGGCTGAAAGTCTGGCTGCTGGGTGTGCTGTTGCCAACCTTCTTGGCCTCTGTGTTTTTTGTCAAAAAGCACATGGCGGCGAGGTGGGTGTTGGGCGGATTCTTCTGCAGCCATCTGTGGCTGACCATCGTCGAAGTGACAGGAGCCTTTACCGTTCAAGGCGGGTTGGTGTCCCTAGGCCACATCGTCTTCTGGTCGCCTGCCTTCTATGCCCTGTACCGACACCGCGCCGAGATCAATCTGCCGTCGGCATACGGCATCTGGGCATGCATGATGTCCTTGGTTTTCGCCGTCTCCATGATTTTCGACATTCGTGACGCCGCCATATGGATTAGCGCGCAGATCACGTAGCGCGTGATGGCCCACAGCCTGTGCCAAAGGCACCGACACCCGGTCAGACCATTAAACACGCCTGCAGCCGCATCATCAGACCAAGACTGCCACCCGCCGAATGCTGTCGATTGTCGATGCACATTTGCGATGGTTACAATACCCAGCCGGTAACTCGCCGGGCGAATGCGACGTCTACTGAAAATCGAGGTGGTCCACAAAATGAGTACCAGCGCGCAAAGAGGCCTGGTGGCAAGTCTGACCCGGGTTTTCAGCAGGCTTGTTGACACGACGGAGCCCACCGATCAGCAGAAGGTGATGTTGAACGACCGTGTGGTCTTGCTCTTCCGCCAGGGCATTACAGGAGTGATCGTCCACACCATTGTTACCGGAGTACTCGTTTACCTGTTTTGGGATGAGGTCCCGCAGACCCATCTCGCGGCATGGGCCGCGGTCATGCTTGTGCTTGGCTGGACGCGGGGCGTTGTCATTTATCTGTTTCAACACACAGACAGGCAGGAAGGCGATGCGGCGTTGTGGGCCACCATCTTTGTTGTGTTGATAAGTCTCGTTGGGGTGACATGGGGCTATGCCGGCGTGTGGCTGGTGCCTGACAGCACATTCGAGCAGGTGATGTATATCCTGCTGCTCGGCGGCACGGCTGCAGGAACTGCCACAACACTCGCGCCGCTATACTTTGCCATTGTCATTGCGCTGACGACATCGCTCATTCCCCTCATCCTCCGCTTCGCCACCGAGGGGCAGTTCGAGCAGCAGTTGATGGCAGCTGCATTGGTTATGTTTTTCATGACCATGATGGCCACTGCCCGCAATGCCAGCAACACGATCACGCTGACCCTGTCTTTGCGCCAGGAGAATGCTGCACTTGTCTCCTCGCTGGAACACGAGCGCCACGCGCTAGAGATTTCAAACCGGGCCAAGACGCGATTCCTGGCCGCCGCCAGCCATGACCTGCGCCAGCCCATGCATGCCATGTCACTGACCACTGCCGCTTTCCGGCTTCAGGACAAGGGGCGTGATCTTGACCCTCTCTTTGATCGCCTGGACAGGTCCATCCATACGATGGAGGGGCTGGTCACCAGCCTGCTGGACATTTCCAAGCTGGATGCAGGCACGGTTCAGGTGACAAAAGAGCCCACCCGCATCAGTGACGTGTTTTCCAGTGTCCTGTCGGAAGCGGCTCTGATGGCGGACGCAGTTGAAAGCAAGCTTGAGTGTGAGCCAACCAGCCTTGTTCTGATGACCGATCGAACCCTGCTTGAAAGCATAGTGCGCAATCTTGTCGGCAATGCCATTCGCCATGCCCCGGGATCAACAGTCAAACTGTCTGCCCGGAAGTCAGGTGAGGCAGTGGTGGTCCTCTCCGTTTGCGACGACGGGCCGGGTATTCCCGAAGCACTTCACGAGCAGGTCTTTGAAGAGTTTTTTCAGGTGGACGATGAGACTTCCGGTGGTGGTGGACTGGGCCTTGGGCTTGCAATCGTAAACCGCCTGACTCAACTGCTCGGTGGCAGCGTCAATCTGGTTCCCGACCAGAGCAAAGGCGCGCGTTTCGATGTCACTCTGCCCTATGAAGCCGCTCAACTGGACAAGAGCCAGACGGATGTCGATGACGCTGATTATCTGGACGACCTGGATGGTCTGCGTGTTGTGGTGCTGGAGGATGACGTGGAAGGGCAGGCAGCCGTGCTGGACCTGATGGCATCCTGGGGGTGTGAAGCCATTGCAGGTCAGAACGCGAATGACATCGTCACAAGTGCGCCTGTTACCCAGGGCGGGTTTGTGCCTCAGGTCGTGATATCTGATTTTCAGCTGTCAGGCAGGCAGGATGGCCCCAGTGAGATACGCGCGCTCCGCGACCACTTCGCCAATCAGCAATTGCCGGCGGCCCTATTGACCGGAGAGACCGGTTCAGAACGCCTGCGTGAACTGGAGGCTCTTGGGTTGGAGGTGTTGCACAAGCCGGTGCGTGCCGGTGATCTGGCACGCCTGCTGGCGCGGATCAGCGCGTAGGCGTCTCAACACGCTGATTATGTGGCCTCTCCGGTCGCCTGCCGTGCAACAAGCGCGGCCTGCGTCCTGTTGTTGACACCCAGCGTTTTGAAGATGGCGTTCAGATAGACCTTCACCGTTCCGGCTTCGATGCCGATCTCAATGGCGATCTCCTTGTTCGACAGTCCGCGCGCCAGCAACGCCAGAACCTGCTGCTGCCGGGGCGTTAACGCGTCCAGCGGGTTGTCATTGTCGTGGGCGTCCCGGTCGCGGGGCGGGGAGTCAATGCCCTGCGCAAAGACGCGTTCGCCCGCGAGCACACGCTCAATGGTCTGAAGAACTTTGTCGTGCGCTCTTGTTTTTTCGATGAATGCCGCAGCGCCCGCTTTGTAGGTGATCCGCTGAGCCTCCAGATCATCTCGCGCTGATATGACGATGAGAGGAGCGAGGGGCGCCGACCTCTTGACGGCGCGCAGACCTGCGCTGGCATGCATATCCGCCATGGTGAAATCAGCAATGATGAGATCGATTGTCCCGTCTTCCTTAAGCGCTGAGAGAATATCGCCAAAGGAGCTCGCCTCGACCACATGGCAGGTCGGGTAGGCCGACTGCACCAGCAGCCGCAATCCATCGCGGACCAAGGCATGATCGTCGGCAACCACAACCCTCATCGTCCAAGAACCTCCATCGGTTGCATGAAATCGCCCACGCCTAGAGTACCACACTCGATCGCTATACGGATCATACGGTCGAGCACTTCAAGCATGGCACGTCAGTCAAACAGCAATCCCAGTATCCCGGCCCCCGCCAGAACGACTGCAAAAAGCAAAATGATGAAAAGCATGTTCCCCATGAGGCCATCGAGCCAGGTGGGATCATCACCATCAATCACGGGATGACGTCGGGCTTTCAGAAGGGTAGGCAGCAAGGGGCCTACGAACACCACCAGTGTGCTGGCGATCCAGGCCACACTGGTTTCGTCAAAAGGTTTGCTCGTCAGCCAGATCAGGCCGGCCGCAAAAACCCAGGCGACAAGGGAGAAGGCCATCCAGCTCCCAGTATCGGATTGCGGTGTGATCTTCACACGATATTGGCATGTTGGACATTCGTACCAGGCAAACGGGCTAAAGGACTCTCCCCCTGTTTCT
>JBCBUN010000178.1:0-341 GCA_039818145.1 Pseudomonadota bacterium | reverse complement strand
ACGGCAGGCATTGCAGTTCCGCATTGGCTGCATTTGCGTTGCGGCAGTGTGGCAGGGTCAACAAGGTACTGATCGTCAGACATCGCTGAGCAACCCCATTTCAGTTCTGATGGAGGTGAGCGTCGGTGCAAAAGCCCAATTCGCCTTCAAAGGCCGTTTATACAAATCACGTGACATCCAGCGACGGTACGCCCGTGCAACCGGCCCGGCTATTACCCCAAATGGTATATGGGAACCATGCGCGGGCATCCCTAGCATTGAGTTTGTTGGCTCTGATCGGGCGTCGGCAAAATCAAACTGCGAGCTGGGGAGTGCACGGTTTTGGTTGGTTCTATCCACGG
>JBCBUN010000177.1:0-4961 GCA_039818145.1 Pseudomonadota bacterium | reverse complement strand
GGTGGGCAACTGGCTGGAAATCAAGCTGTTTTGGCGGTGGCGGCCCACCAGATGGGCTCAAGAACGCGACATTTCCGCCACATTTTGGCGGGTCTCACGGAGCACACTATTTCGTTTATGGCGGGCTGCCCCCCCATATGATAGCTAAGAATCGGCGATAATGATGAACACACTCAATGTTGCTCGGGTGAGGCAGCGCGCTAAGCCCATAGTCCAAACGGCCCATTGAATACCGCACGTGATCCCCTTCTTTACCCACGTGCGCATTGCAGGGTTCAAGGACACGGCAACCTAGGTGCGATGTGAACAAATTGAGCCGCGGGCGGGAAAAACCCCCAAAAACCGCAGCCACGTACACCATTGCGTAAGCCAGGGTGGATCAGAATTGAGCCTAATGCGCGGACGCATTCATTACCGCGCAACTCGGAGGCGGATCGGCGTGACGAAGATGGCGGCAGACAAGATTTTTGGCGGAAGTGCATTCCACTCTGCGACCGGCAGGTCCGGGCGGACCTTGGCCATTGGCCTGATTGCGACCCTGGCCCTGACGCTGGGCGCATGCGCAACGCGGCCTGACCCCGGCAACCAGGCGGCAGTAGCGGCCTATCAGGAAGCCAACGATCCGGTTGAGCCCCTGAACCGCTATTTCTTCGCCGTCAACGATCAGCTTCTTGATGGTCTTATTCTGAAACCGGCAGCACAGGGCTACGATGCTGTCCTGCCAGGCTTCGCAAAAGACTCGATCCGCCACTTCCTCGACAACCTGCGCACCCCGGTCATTCTGGTGAATGACATGCTCCAGGGCGAATGGGACCGCGCGGGTACCACAATCACGCGCTTCGGCATCAACTCAACAGTTGGTGTTGGCGGCCTGCTCGACCCGGCAACCGGCTGGGGCTACGAGCGCCATGGTGAAGACTTCGGTCAGACGCTTGCCGTTTGGGGCAGCGGAGAAGGCCCCTATTTCTTCCTGCCATTGCTTGGCCCTGCCCCACCCCGCGACCTTGCAGGCTTTGTCGTCGATCAGGCCTTTGATCCACTGACATATGTGTTCTGGAACCGCGACAGCATCATCCCGCCGACACGCTTTGTCGTGAACGGACTGGACCTGCGCGCCCGCAATCTGGACACGCTCGACGAGATCGAACGCACATCTGTTGATTACTACGCCGCCCTGCGCAGCCTCTATCGCCAGAGCCGTAACAACGAAATCGCCAATGGTGAAATCAACCCGGACAACCTGCCGGACATTTCGGACATTGATTACGAGTTCGACTACGACGATGGCAGCGACGCAATTGAGACAGAACCCGCGCCTGCTTCCGGCGGTAATACGGGCATATAGCAACACGACGGAACTTGGCAGAGCCTTACGGGTTGCACATTGCACCATTGGCTCACGCACAAGTGTGCGTTGCCACCTTCATGAACGGTTCATTTGGAGCATGATCTAAGCGATCCTGCATCTGAGTTGGAAATCACGCGTTTCGACCCACCCGGGAATTGGCACCATGTACGTGACTCAAACACTTACCCTTCCGACACTGCGGATCGCCGCAACCTTTGCAGCGGTGTTGGCTCTGGCCCTCATGGCTTTCTCCCCGTCTGCCAAGGCGGACGAAGCGGCTGAGGCTTTTGTTGCAGAGCTTGGTGGCAAGGCCATCGAGATACTGGGCGATGAGGACATGACACCGCAGGAAACGGAAGACAGCTTCCGCACCCTGCTGCTGGACGCCATGGATATCCGCCGGGTCGGCCTGTTCGCCCTTGGCCAGTACGCTCGGCTGCCCTCACCGGAACAGCGAGAGGACTATTTCGACCTTCTCGGCGAGTTCATTGTGAAGGTCTATCTCGGTCGCCTGACCGGCTACACGGATCAGGAATTTATCGTCACGTCGTCCACAGAGAAGGGCAAAAAGGGCCGTGAAGTCATCGTCGACAGCCGCATCGAATTTGCAGACGGCCGCGAACCTCTGCCCGTGGACTGGTGGCTGCTCCGCAACAAGGACGGCAGCTTCAAGGTGTTTGACGTCAATGTCGCCGGTATCTGGATGGCACAGGAGCAGCGCGGCGCGTTCTCTTCACACATCCGTAACAATGGCGGCAAGTTCGAAGCCCTGCTGACCCACCTGCGCGCTCAGGCTGGCGCTGCCGCCGACACTGCGTCGGCCGATACGTCAGACGACGAAGGCGAAGTTGAAGAAACAGAAGCTGCAACCGCCACTGAAGACACAGCCAGCTAGCAGGCGCTGCTAGGCGCGGGCAAACCGCTTGTACTTGATGCGTGTCGGCACTGCGGCCTTTTCGCCCAGGCGACGCTTGCGGTCTTCCTCATAATCTTCGTAGTTGCCCTCGAACCATTCCACATGGCTGTCACCCTCAAAGGCAAGGATGTGGGTGCAGATGCGGTCGAGGAACCAGCGATCATGGCTGATGATAACAGCACAGCCAGCGAAGTTGGCCAGCGCGTCCTCGAGGGCACGCAGCGTATCCACATCAAGGTCATTGGTCGGCTCATCGAGCAGCAGCAGATTGGCACCGGATTTGAGCATCTTGGACAGATGCACCCGATTGCGCTCACCACCTGACAGCAGGCCAACCTTGCGCTGCTGGTCTGTGCCCTTGAAGTTGAAGGCACTGACATAGGCGCGACTATTCATTTCACGCTCGCCGAGCTTCACGATGTCCAGCCCGTCCGACACTTCTTCCCAGACGGTTTTTTCAGGATCGAGCGCATCACGGCTCTGATCCACATAGCCAAGCACAACCGTTTCACCGATTTTCAGCTCGCCCGCGTCGGGCTGTTCCTGATCTGTCAGCATACGGAAAAGCGTGGTCTTGCCGGCACCATTGGGACCAATGACGCCCACAATGCCACCAGGCGGCAGCGTGAACGAAAGATCATCGATCAGCAGACGATCGCCAAAGCCTTTGGTAAGGCCCTTGGCTTCAATCACGTTGCCACCCAGGCGGGGGCCGGCAGGAATGACAATCTGACCCTTCTTCTCCATGTCGCGGGTATCCGCGTTGAGGAGTTCGTCATAGGCCTGAATACGCGCTTTGGACTTGGCCTGCCGTGCTTTGGGGCTGGACCGCACCCACTCCACTTCGCGCGCAAGTGTCCGCTGGCGGGCGACGTCTTCGCGGGCTTCCTGTTCCAGACGTTTCTGCTTCTGCTCAAGCCAGGAGGAGTAATTGCCTTCGTAAGGAATGCCGCTGCCGCGATCGATTTCCAGAATCCAACCCGTGATGTTGTCGAGGAAATAGCGGTCATGGGTGACCAGTACCACGGTGCCTGCGTATTCCTTGAGGTAGTTCTCAAGCCAAGCGACTGACTCGGCGTCCAGATGGTTGGTCGGTTCATCGAGCAGCAACAGATCCGGCTTCTCAAGCAACAGCTTGCACAGCGCCACCCGGCGGCGTTCACCACCTGAAAGCTTGGTCACGTCTGCGTCCGGCTCCGGGCACCGCAGGGCATCCATTGCCATCTCAACCTGGCTGTCCAGGTCCCAGAGGTTCTTGGCGTCAATCTCGTCCTGAAGCTGTGACATCTCCTCGGCTGTTTCGTCCGAGTAGTTCATCGCCAGCTCATTGTAGCGTTCAAGCTTGGCTGTCAGTTCAGCCACGCCTTCCATGACGTTCTCACGCACGTTCTTGTCAGCGTCCAGCTCGGGCTCCTGCTGCAGATAGCCGACCTTCGCACCTTCAGCTGCCCACGCTTCGCCCTGATACTCCTTGTCCGTACCAGCCATAATGCGCAGCAAGGTGGATTTACCGGCACCGTTGAGGCCGACCACACCGATCTTCACGCCGGGCAGAAATGACAGACGAATATTGTCCAGCACCTGCTTGCCGCCGGGATAGGTCTTGGAGAGACCGTCCATCACATAGACGTACTGATATGAAGCCATGGTGCAGAACCTTGTATTAGGAAGGCGGCAGGTCGCCCGTGGGCGCGCCGCTCAAGCATCTGAGTTGGCTGGTTTCTAGCCGAATGGGCGCACCGCTTCAATGCGCGTCACACCGCAAAGCGCAGAGCCGCCACACGACGAAGTGAGGTACGCCCTCAGGCGGCCAGATGCTTCAGAAGAAACCGGGCCTGCTGGTCGACCACGTCCTCAAACAAAGGAGGCACATAGACCTCAAAATGTCCGGCGTTGAAGGCGGTGACTTCGGCGTTTGGCATCTTTGCCGCAGCCGCGCGCGCAAAATCCGGAGGCGTTGTCTCATCAGTTTCGCCAACGACCACCAAGGCCGGACAGGTAACCTTGTCTGCAATGTCACCAGGTTGATAGTCACCAAGCGTGACCAACGCCCTTGCAGGCACTCGATTGTTCCAGGACGAGCCCTCGTCGACAATATCAAGAAACTGCATTGCCTCCGAGGATGCCATGCAGGCGAACGATCCTTCCGGCCCGACAATCGGAACCGTCACCGCCCCGCCAAACAGGGCGGCAATCTTGTCCCCAATGATGCTGGCTGCAGCTTTGAGCGTATTGATGAGGGACAGTTTCACTTCAATACCGCCTACATACGGTACCTGCGCCACCAACGCTTTTATCTCAGGGTCTTCCGCAGCAATCGTGATGACGTGGCCACCGGAAAACGATGACCCCCACAGTGCAATCCGGTCGTTGTCCGCTTCCGGCAGCGAGCGGGCATAGGCTACTGCCTGCTGCCAGTCTTCCACGTGGCGCGCGGGATCAACCAGAAAACGCGGCTCACCATCACTGTCGCCGAAGTTCCGATAGTCAAACAGCAGGACCGCCAATCCGGCATCCGCGAACTTCTCGGCATACGCAGGTAACCGAAACGTCCGCTCGGCTGAAAACCCGTGTGCCATGACAACCACCGGCGCGGGCGTCGGCCCCGCCGGCTGATAGAACCAGCCGCGACACATGTCCCCATCGCTTGCAAAAGAAATATCTCGCCGCTGGTGACCCATGCCCCCACTCCCCACA
>JBCBUN010000176.1:0-4961 GCA_039818145.1 Pseudomonadota bacterium | reverse complement strand
ATACGCAGGTTGTGTCAGCCCACCGCACGCCTCAGCGCCTGTACGACTATGCCACTAGCGCCAAGTCCCGCGGCCTGCATGTGATCATTGCTGGCGCCGGCGGCGCGGCTCATCTGCCAGGCATGGCCGCATCCATGACACCGCTGCCCGTCCTCGGCGTGCCGGTAGAAAGCGCGGCCCTCAAAGGCCAGGATTCCCTGCTCTCCATCGTGCAGATGCCTGGCGGCATTCCCGTCGGCACCCTTGCCATCGGCAAGGCCGGTGCCAAGAACGCAGGCCTGCTGGCCGCAGCCATTCTGGCAACAACCGATGACGCCCTTGCCGCGCGGCTGGACGCCTTCCGCGCCGAGCAGACAGACAGCGTCCAAGAGACCGTCGAAGATGCCTGATACCTCAGGCGCCCTTCCCCCCGGCGGCACGATCGGCGTTCTGGGCGGCGGACAGCTGGGCCGCATGCTCGCAATGGCGGCTGCACGACTGGGTCTCAAGACACACATCTATTGTCCGGAAGCTGGGTGCACGGCAGCACAGGTCGCGGACGCAACCACCACCGCCGACTATGACGATGAAGCAGCCCTCAAGGCCTTTGCGGCTGCCGTCGATGTTGTGACCTACGAGTTTGAAAACGTCCCGACAGATACCGCCGCCCTCCTCGCGAAACACGTACCCGTACGCCCTGGCGCCCGCGCTCTTGCTGTCGCGCAGGACCGGCTTGCGGAAAAAAGCTTCATGCGCGACCTGGGCATCAGGACTGCGCCCTTCGCAGACATCACAGGTCCAGCAGACCTTACTGATGCGTTGGTCGAAATCGGCACCCCGGCCATCCTGAAGACGCGCCGTCTTGGCTATGACGGCAAAGGCCAGGCACGCATCAACGACAAAGCCGCAGCGTCGGACGCGTGGGACGCCGTCAAGCACCAGCCATCGATCCTCGAAGGCTTTGTCGATTTTGAAGCGGAGATTTCCGTCATCGTTGCGCGCAACATCGACGGGACAACGGCCGCATACGACCCTGCCCGCAATGACCATGAGAACCACATCCTGGCGCTCTCGACGGTTCCGTCCGGATACTCAAGCGAGATCGAGGCCAAGGCCCGGGACCTGGCCGAGAAGATCGCCGCCGAGCTCGACTATGTCGGCGTCATGGGCGTCGAGCTTTTTGTTGTCGCCGGCACGCAGGAGTTGGTGGTCAACGAGATAGCACCGCGCGTCCACAACTCCGGCCATTGGACGCTGGAAGGCTGCACGGTAAGCCAGTTTGAGCAGCACATGCGTGCCGTCGCAGGCTGGCCGCTTGGCTCACCTGAGCGTCACTCAGATGCTCAGATGACCAATCTCATCGGTGACGATGTGGATGCCTGGCTGGATATGGCGGCAGAACCCAATGCAGGACTGCATCTCTATGGCAAAGGCGAAGCGCGCCCCGGCCGCAAGATGGGCCACATCACACGCATCACACCCAGGACAACCGGCTGAACTGCCGCCTAACGTCCCAGCGGATAACGCAGCCGAGACACAAGACCCAGCGGTGATGGCAATGCGCCAAGGATCTTTTCCGCACGGCCTTTTACCTTCTCGATCTGCATAACGTCCGCAATGCGGCGATCAAGAAACTCCCAGGTCTTTTTATGGTCTTCCGAGTCGTCCCCGAACCAGACAGCAAGTGTGCTGGTATAGACCCCGGACAGGATGAGACGTTTGGTGTAAAAATTATAGTCCGTAGACGTATCACCTGCGGCGCGCCAGATCGCATCCAGCGTCCCGTAAAGGGCGCGGACACCAGCTGTCCCTGACGTTGGGAGCGCCAGATAGGCAGTGGCGCGGCGCAAGGCTTCCTTGTTGGGTTCATCCACCTCAAGGCGCGTGCGCACCGCAAAGGTAATGCGCTCACGCACCTTCATGGATGGCAGGTCGGCCTTGGCAAGCTTGTTCGCCATCCGCTTGTCGCCCTGCTGAACAAAATACAAAACCAGGTCAGCCGTTCCGCCGGGAAACGCCAACCGCGCCAGCCCGCTTTCAACGCCGGCTTTCTTTGCGGCATTGCGCATGCTCTTTCCGGTCCACCCATCAAACGGGACGTCCGGGAGCGCCGCCTTGAGTATCTGTGCACGCGCTTTGTCGTAATGTTTGTCTGCGGTCATTGTTCTGTTGCCTTTGCTTCGTTGGGCGCCCCTGCGGTCGCTCTCAACCTTGGTCTTTGCTCTTGTTGATATCCGACGGGCGGTCTCCGCCCCAGTGGCGGCCCTCTGTCTCGAAAATCAGATCCTTCAAATCATCCATGCGCTGGGGATACAAAATCCCATCCAGATGGTCGCATTCATGGCAGACCACCCGTGCGTGAAAGCCCCGCGCCTCGCGCGAAATGGCATTTCCTTCAATATCCAGCCCTGAATACCTTATACGGGTCGGCCGGGGAACCAGACCACGCATGCCCGGCACCGACAGGCATCCCTCCCAACCTAAAGCGCGTTCTTCGGTCAAAACCTCGATTCTCGGGTTAATGAGCACGGTAAGGGGCGCCGTGTGGTCAAATGCCTCGTCTGCCTCCGTTCCCTCAGGCACCCGCTCCGGCGGGGCCTGAAAAATCACGATCTGCAGGGGTTCATGCACCTGGGGTGCGGCCAGGCCCGCCCCATTGGCGTCAATCATCGTTTCCACCATATCCGCCACCAAATGGCGGATTTCCGGGGATTTTGGGTCCTCGACCGGTTGCGCTGGCTGCAGCAGAACCGGGTGCCCCATGCGGGCTATCTTGCGAATAGTCATGGCCCTTATATGGACCCACCAGACGCCAACGAAAAGCCAGCATCTGTGCGACATAAGGTGGACAACACCCTGGTCTTTTGGTACTTACCGCCCCTCTGGAATGCCTGACGGCATGCCCGGGGCAGGATTTTGCGCGCTGGATGTTGCACTGACAGCGCGGCCTATCTGACCCGGACCCCGTCCAATCCAAACCGATATATGCCCGTTTGCGCAGCTTTTCCGGCGCGCTGGGGTGATTTTTAAGCTCGAAGGGAGCTGAGTGCGTGCAAGTTCTGGTTCGCGACAACAACGTCGATCAAGCCCTGCGGGCTTTGAAGAAGAAGCTTCAGCGTGAAGGTGTGTTCCGCGAAATGAAGCTGCGCAACTACTACGAAAAGCCGTCTGAAAAGCGCGCCCGCGAGAAGGCTGAAGCCGTTCGCCGCGCCCGCAAGCTGGCCCGCAAGCGCGCGCAGCGTGAAGGTCTTCTGCCCAAGAAGGGCCGCGGCAAGCGCTAGTCGCGTCGCAAGGCTGACAACAATCAACGCCTCCGGTTCTCCGGGGGCGTTTTTTGTTATTCGGTCCCACGCCCCAGGATGTTCCAACAACGCAACAAAAAAGGCCGGAGCAACTGCTCCGGCCTTTTGTCTGTCAGCTGTGTGACCGGGACTAGTTGAGACCCTTCACGATCTCTTCCACCATCTTCTTGGCGTCAGAGAACAGCATCATTGTGTTGTCACGGAAGAACAGTTCGTTCTCCACACCGGCGTAACCAGAGCCCATGCCGCGCTTGATGAAGAGGACGGTAGCCGCCTTCTCAACATCCAGGATCGGCATCCCGAAGATCGGGCTGGCTGTATCCGTCTTCGCAGAGGGGTTGGTCACGTCATTGGCACCGATAACGAAAGCCACATCCGCCTGCGCGAATTCCGAGTTGATGTCTTCCAGCTCGAACACTTCGTCGTAGGGCACATTGGCTTCCGCCAGCAGCACGTTCATGTGGCCGGGCATACGACCCGCCACCGGGTGAATGGCGTATTTGACGGTCACACCTTCAGCCTTGAGCGCATCCGCCATTTCACGAAGCGCGTGCTGTGCCTGCGCCACCGCCATGCCGTAACCCGGCACGATGATCACAGACCCGGCATTCTTCATGATGAAGGCCGCGTCATCAGCAGAACCCTGCTTCACCGGACGGGTTTCAACAGCACCACCAGCAGCTGCGGTTTCACCACCGAAGCCTCCCAGGATCACCGAGAAGAACGACCGGTTCATGCCCTTACACATGATGTAGGACAGGATCGCACCCGACGAGCCCACAAGGGCACCCGTGATGATGAGAGCCGTGTTCTCAAGCGTGAAGCCCAGCGCTGCCGCTGCCCAGCCGGAATAGGAGTTGAGCATCGACACCACCACCGGCATGTCAGCACCCCCGATGGGAATGATGAGCAGAAAGCCGATGACAAAGGAAAGAACCGTAATGGCCAAGAAGGCTTCAACCGTCTGGTTGGCCGGATCAAGGCACAGGAAGATCACCCCACCGATGATGGCAACAGCCAGCACGATGTTGATGAGATGACGCGCAGGCAGAATGATCGGCGCCCCGGACATCGTCCCCTGCAATTTGGCAAAAGCGATGACCGAGCCTGAGAAGGTGATGGCACCAATGGCCACACCCAGACCCATTTCAATGAGACTGACGATCTTGATATTGCCCGTCACACCAATGCCGAAAGCCTCAGGTGACATGAAGGCAGCCCAGGCCACCAGCACGGCGGCCAGACCCACGAGCGAGTGGAAGGCCGCAACAAGCTGCGGCATGGCTGTCATGGCAATGCGGTTGGCCGTGATGGCACCAATGCCGCCACCAATGGCAATCGCGCCAATGATATACATCCAGACTTCACTGCTGGAGATATCCTGACGGATAAGCGTTGTGGCAATAGCGATGGCCATACCGACCATGCCGTACATATTGCCCTGACGGGACGTTTCAGGGCTGGAGAGCCCACGAAGCGCCATGATGAAAAGCACGCCGGAAACGAGATAGGCGAGCGCTGCGAGATTGGCAGACATATTTCAGGCCCCCTATTTCTTTTCTTTTTTCTTGTACATGGCCAGCATGCGCTGGGTGACGAGGAACCCGCCAAAGATGTTGACGCTGGCAAGCACCACACCGGCAATACCAAGCCAGCGCGAGAAGCCCGCAGTCTCGGTTG
>JBCBUN010000175.1:0-4964 GCA_039818145.1 Pseudomonadota bacterium | reverse complement strand
AACAGGTGGCCCGCCACGCCCGTCGGGTCAAGCCATGCCCCGAAATCACCTAAATTGAGCGGCTGCTGCGCCTAGTCGATGGGCAGGCCTGCATCCTTGAGCCGCGCTTCAAGCCGCGCCATGCGGGCCATCACTGGCGCCACAGCGGCATCCACCGCCTCCTGCGTGAACCGCTGGGTGATATGGGCGTTGCAGTTGGTTTCCCAGTACTCGATCTCGATGACGATGGCGCGCTCGACCTGGGCGTCATAGTTGGGGTCGCGCAGCGAGCGGATAACGTCCGGGTCCGTCACAATGCCCGCGCGCCCGCGGATTTTGACGCGGCGCTGGGCGGGATAGTCCATGAAGAACAGGAACACATTCTCGTTCTCGCCCAGATTTCCAACCGTGATGTAGCGCCGGTTGCCGGCATAATCCGCAAAGCCGAGCGTCGTCGGCGACATGACCTTCAAAAACCCCTCCGGCCCGCCGCGATGCTGCACATAGGGCCTGCCATTTGCGTCCGCGGTCGCCATGTAGAAATGGTTTTGATGGGCAATGAACTCGGCAACGGCGTCGTTGATCTCAGAGGGCATGGGGGTGTCCCGGCTCTTAGGGGGTCTGTAGGAGAAAAGCTGTCATGTAACCCCGCATATGGCACCTTGTGCACGAAGCTGCTAGACCGCGCTTCACACGAGTTTTTGAAGCCCCGCCCAAGGTCCCTATCCTGGGGGCATGGCCGGGCCCTGAAGGCAGACGGATATGGACAGCGAACGCGACGGCCGCATCGCCACAGTTGAGCGCAAGACCAAGGAAACGGAAGTCTTCGTGTCGCTCAATCTGGATGGCACCGGAGAGTATGACGTGGATACCGGCATCGGTTTCCTCGACCACATGCTTGAGCAGCTCTCCCGCCACTCGCTGATCGATCTCAAGGTGCGCGCCGAGGGCGACCTGCACATTGATTTCCACCACACCACCGAAGATTCAGGCATCGTCATCGGCGAAGCCGTGCTGCAGGCCTTGGGAGATCTCAAGGGCATTACCCGCTACGGCAATGCCATCATCCCCATGGATGAAACCTGCACGCGCGTGACCCTTGATGTGTCGCAGCGTCCTTATCTGATCTGGATGGTGAACTTCACCAAGCCGAAGCTCGGGGATATGGATACCGAGTTGTTCAAGGAATGGTTCCAGGCCTTTGCCCAGTCGGCCGGTATCACGCTGCACATCGAAAACATGTATGGCGAGAACAACCACCACATCGTGGAAAGCTGCTTCAAGGGTCTGGCCCGCGCCCTGCGTCAGGCCATCGAGATTGACCCGCGCAAGGCAGACGCCATCCCTTCCACCAAGGGCGTGCTTGGTAGCTAACCGGCAGATTCGGCCATGATAAGTGCCGCATTCGAAATCATTGTGGTTTTCCTATTCCTTGCGGTCTTTGTCGTAAGCGTCAGTGCATCAGCGTTTCAAATCTGGCGTTCAATCATGGACCGCATTCACGGCGGCGCGTGGCACATAGACTTCTACTTTGTCGCCATCGTAGCCTGCGTGCTGCAATTCATCCCTGTTGTGATGTGGCTGGACCCCGCGCTCGTGGGCCAGGTCCGTGAACTGGGGGCAGATGAACTGACCAGCGAACTGGCAGGCTTTGTGCCCGCCGTCATCTCCGCTGTGATTGCAACAGTCGGGCCCATTGCATTGCCGGTGGCCCGCGCCTTTGCCACTGCCCGCATCGACCGGCTGACCTACATCTTCAGCGCTGCATCCATCATCGCTCTCCCCTTCGCGCTGGTGCTGGTGACCCTCTACCTGTCATATCTGGCCGCTACCATCACCCAAACGCCGGCGGATTATCTCTTTATGTTCAGCCTGCAGACGGAATTTCCCGCGTGTCAGCAAACTTTGATTGATTTTATAGGCCTACCGGTGCCACAGACACTGGCAGCTGCTCCCTCTGAAGCAGCGGCTCTCTTGTGGTTCTGGGTGGACATGTCCCTCGCGGCCATACTGCTCGACTTTATGGAAATTTACGGCTGCGGCGTGTCCTACCTATCTCACGACAGTGACAGCTTTCTGGTCTCCACACTGGTCTTTGCCTATCGCAGCTTTGCGTCGGTGATGTTCGTCGCCGTCCTGCTGATGCCCGTCCGCCAAATGCTGGCGGCCCGTGCTGATACGGGAGACAGCCTGTCATGACCGGCCAAAGCACTGTCGCCATTATCGATTACGGGTCCGGCAATCTGCGGTCCGCAGAAAAGTCGTTTGAGCGTGCTGCCCGGGAGATCGGCGCGGACACCGACATCTGCGTCACCAGTTCACCGGATGTGGTGTCCAAGGCAGACCGGATCGTATTGCCCGGTGTTGGCGCCTTCGCCGATTGCCGCCGCGGCCTGTACGCGGTGGACGGCATGGTCGAGGCGCTGCGCCAGGCCGTTGAGCAGCGCGCGGTGCCGTTCTTCGGCATTTGTGTGGGCATGCAGCTCATGGCCTCGCGCGGTCTGGAACACGGGATCCATGAGGGCCTTGGCTGGATTCCCGGTGACGTGGCCGAAATCACGCCGGATGATGCGTCCCTCAAGATCCCGCATATGGGCTGGAACGCGCTTGAGCCAGTCGATGTGGCAGGCCATCCGCATCCGGTTTTTGAGGGCCTTGAGCATGGCGAGCACGCCTACTTTGTGCACTCCTACGCCATCAAGCCTGAGCACCCAGCGCACGTGCTCGCCCGTGTCCATTACGGAGGCGAGATCACGGCCGCCGTAGGACGTGACAACATGGTTGGCACCCAGTTCCACCCGGAAAAGAGCCAGCTCGTCGGCCTGCGCCTGATCGCCAATTTCCTGCAATGGACGCCCCAATGAGCGGAAGTGCAACATGATCCTGTTTCCCGCCATCGACTTGAAAGACGGCCAGTGCGTACGCCTTGTGCAGGGCGACATGGACCGCGCCACGGTGTTTTCGGACACGCCCGCAGAACAAGCCAAAGTCTTTGAGGCCCAGGGCTTTGAATGGCTGCATCTGGTGGACCTGAACGGCGCCTTCGAAGGCAAATCGGTCAACGGGGCTGCGGTTGAGGACATCCTCAAAACCGTGTCGCTGCCGGCCCAGCTTGGCGGTGGCATCCGCTCGCTCGCGCAGATCGAAGCCTGGCTCGAAAAGGGCATTGCCCGCGTCATCCTGGGCACTGTAGCGCTGCGCGATCCTGATCTGGTCAAGGAAGCCTGTAAGAAGTGGCCGGGCAAGATCGCCGTCGGCATTGATGCCAGAGACGGCTTTGTGGCCGTCGAAGGCTGGGCGGAAGTCTCGGACATTCAGGCGCTGGACCTGGCAAAGCAGTTTGAGGACGCAGGCGTCGCCGCCATCATCTACACCGACATCGCCCGCGACGGTGCCATGCAGGGCATGAATGTCGAGGGGACAGCCCACCTTGCCAACTCAGTTGGCATTCCCATCATTGCGTCTGGCGGCGTCACCAATCTGGACGATCTGCATGCCCTCAAGGCCGCCAAGGCGCCGGGCATCGTCGGCGTCATTTCAGGCAGGGCGATTTATGATGGCCGTCTAGACCCGGCTGAAGCGCTTGCCGTGCTGAAGGAGGCCGCATGAGCCTCAAAGCCCGCGTCATTCCCTGTCTGGATGTGAAGGACGGTCGCGTCGTCAAAGGTGTGAACTTTGTCGATCTGCGTGATGCCGGCGACCCGGTTGAAGCCGCAACGGCCTATGGCGCAGCCGGTGCGGACGAGCTGTGCTTCCTCGATATCACCGCCAGCCATGAGAAACGCGGCACCTTGATTGACGTCGTGCGGCGAACCGCAGAGCGCTGCTTCATGCCGCTGACCGTGGGCGGTGGTGTCCGCACTGTGGAAGATGTGCGCCAGCTGCTGCTCGCCGGTGCCGACAAGGTGGCCGTCAATACGGCAGCTGTGACCAATCCCGACTTCATCAAGGAAGCGGCCGAAAAGTTCGGCTCCCAGTGCATTGTCGTCGCCATTGATGCCCGACGGGTGTCAAAGGAGGGCGAAGCGGACAAGTGGGAAATCTTCACCCATGGTGGTCGCACGGAAACCGGCATTGATGCGGTCGATTTTGCCCAGAAGATGGTCAATCTCGGGGCAGGGGAGTTGCTCATCACCTCCATGGATCGCGACGGCACCCGTGCCGGATTTGATGTCGCCCTGACCAGCGCGATTGCCGACAAGGTACGCGTGCCGGTGATCGCGTCAGGCGGCGTCGGCAACCTGGATCATCTGGTTGAGGGCGTCCGTGACGGCCATGCCACAGGCGTGCTGGCAGCATCCATTTTTCACTTCGGCGATCACACCGTCAGTGAGGCCAAGGCCCACATGGCAAAGCAGGGCGTCGCCGTACGCCCCTGAGCGCGGCCTTGCCTGACCGGAGCCGACGCGCCATCTTGGGGCATGTCTTCGGCCCGCAAAAATCAGACAAGTAACACGTCAAATTCCGGCGTGGGCCGTGAAGCTGCCGGCGCGGCCCGCCGCGAAATTGAATTGAAGCTCGTGTTGGATCCGCCAACGCTGGCCCGTATTCGCAAGGCCGGGGCACTCTCTCGCCTGCCGGTGGTCTCGGGATCAGGGCGCAGCACGGTCCACAACCTCACTTCCTTGTACTGGGACACCGAACATCATGCGCTTGCCCGGGCGGGCATGGCGTTGCGCGTGCGGCGCGACGGGGGGCGGGTGGTGCAGGCCCTCAAGGCGGCCGACAGTGACGGCCGATCCGGTGGGCTTGTTGCCGATCGGGCAGAAGACGAAGCCATGCGCCCGGCGGCAGATGCCTTTGCGCCGCCCGATCTGTCCCTCGTGGCAGATGAGCAGCTGCGGGTGCGTGCTGCTGCCGCCATAGGCGACGACGAGCTCATTCCGATTTTTGAAAGCGCCATCTCGCGTGTGGCGAGGGTGCTCAACACGTCCGGCAAGGGATCCTTTGAGGCAGCCCTTGATCTGGGCGAGGTTCGTTTGCCG
>JBCBUN010000174.1:0-4988 GCA_039818145.1 Pseudomonadota bacterium | reverse complement strand
CCGGGTGCTGGATGGAGACAAACGGGGCCGGACCATCGGTTTTCCCACGGCCAATGTGGCACTGGATGGCATCGTGACACCCAAGCTCGGTGTCTATGCCGTTGAGATTGAGATTGAAGACGGCGACCACAAGGGCACCTACAAGGGCGTGGCCAACCTTGGCAAACGCCCGACCTTCAACAAGAAGGACGTGCTTTTGGAGGTGAACCTGTTTGACTTCTCAGGCGATATTTATGGCGCCCATCTGCGGGTGTCCCTCGTCGGCTTCATCCGTCCCGAACAGAAATTTGACGGTCTGGACGCGCTGAAGGCACAGATTGCCGCCGATGCAGACGCGGCCCGGAAAATCCTTGGCTGACACCGGGTTTTTTCCTGGAGGCGGGGAGTGCTTTACGCGATGACTCTCCCGCTGCTACAAGCACCCTATGCAGTGGATATGGACCAGTATTTCGGCGCGAATTAGTCGCCCGGTTCAGCTTTAGGCGCCTTTGCCCGCACGCCCGCGTGCCCGCAGATCAGCGCCCCAGCCGGATCGGGATGAGAACGACGCCAGCCTCAAGCCAAATTTGAGCGCGACGGGTCCCGCCAAGACCTCAAGAGCGCATATGTGAGTCCAAACACCCAAATGTCAGACACGCCCAAATCCGATACCCCCGACTACCGCCCAACGCTGTTCCTGCCGCAAACCGACTTTCCCATGAAAGCCGGCCTGCCCAAGCGCGAGCCGGAAGTCATCGAGCGCTGGAACAAGATGGACCTGTATGGTCGCCTGCGTGAAGCCCGTAAGGACGCGCCAACTTTCAGCTATCACGACGGCCCGCCCTATGCGAATGGCGAAATCCATATGGGCCACGCGCTGAACAAGATCCTCAAGGACATCGTCTGCCGCTCCCAATCCATGCTGGGCCGCAACGCATCCTTCGTGCCGGGCTGGGACTGCCATGGCCTGCCCATCGAGTGGAAGGTCGAGGAAAAGTATCGCAATGCCGGCAAGAACAAGGACGAGGTGCCTGTGCTTGAGTTCCGGCAGGAGTGCCGCGACTTCGCCGCGCACTGGGTCGATGTTCAGCGTGAAGGTTTCAAGCGTCTGGGGATCCTCGCAGACTGGGATCGTCCGTACACCACCATGTCCAACGACGCAGAAGCCTCGATCGTTGAGGAGTTTCTGAAGTTCGCCATGTCCGGCGCGCTTTATCGTGGCTCCAAGCCTGTGATGTGGTCCACCGTTGAAAAGACGGCGCTGGCTGAAGCCGAGGTTGAGTACCACGATCACAATTCTCCAACGATCTATCTCGCGTTCCCGATCACCAAATCAAAGCATGTGATGCTCGCGCCCAACATGGAGCAGCGCACGCCGCATCTGGTGATCTGGACGACGACGCCGTGGACGATTCCCGCAAACCGTGCCATCGCCTATGCGCCGACCATGAACTACGTGCTGCTGGAAGGTGGCCATGACGCGGGTCGCGGCATCGAGCGCAAGGCCTATGTGGTTGCCGAGCCGCTGCTCGAAACCTTCATGAAGGAAACCGGCCTCGACCAGCCGCAGATCGTGACGCACCTCAAAGGGTCCGATATCGAAGGTACGGTCTGCGCGCATCCGCTGCGCGGCCAGGGCTATGACTATGACGTGCCTGCCTTGCCCGGTGACTTTGTCACCGACGAACAGGGCACGGGCTTTGTGCACATTGCCCCCGGCCATGGTCAGGATGACTATGTGCTTGGCATGCAGCACGGCATCGAAGTGCCGCACACAGTATCTGAAGACGGCAGCTACTATGATCACGTACCGCTGTTTGCCGGTGAGACCGTGTTCAAACCAAACGGCAAGGATGGCGGCGCCAACAAGAGTGTGATGGAGGCGCTGCGCGCCACAGGTCACCTTGTTGCGTCCGGTCGTCTGGAGCACTCCTATCCGCATTCATGGCGATCCAAGGCACCGGTCATTTTCCGCAATACGCCGCAATGGTTCATCTCAATGGACCATGATGATCTGCGCCAGAAGGCGCTGGCAGCGATTGATGCAGTGGAATGGTTCCCCGAGCGCGGGCAGGCCCGCATCCGCTCCATGGTCGAAACCCGTCCCGACTGGGTTGTCTCCCGCCAGCGTGCCTGGGGCGTGCCGCTGACGATCTTTGTCCATAAGGATACAGGCGAGATCCTCCGCGACGAGGCCGTCAACGCGCGTATCCATGCTGCTGTCTCCGCACGCGGCTGTGACGCCTGGTACGACACGGACGCTCAGGATTTTCTGGGCAACGACTACAAGGCTGACGACTACGACCAGGTGTCGGACATTCTGGACGTGTGGTTTGATTCAGGCTCGACCCACGCCTTTGTGCTGGAAGGCCGCGAAGACCAGACCTGGCCGGCCAACCTCTACCTTGAAGGCTCAGACCAACACCGCGGCTGGTTCCAGTCGTCCCTGCTTGAAAGCTGCGGCACGCGCGGACGCGCGCCTTATGAGCAGGTGGTGACCCACGGCTTCATTCTCGACGAGACGGGCAAAAAGATGTCTAAGTCCGGCAAGAATGCCACAGCGCCGGACAAGGTCATTCAGCAATCCGGCGCGGAGATCATCCGTATCTGGGTGGCAAGCTCTGACTATCAAAACGACCTGGTGGTTGGCCCCAACATCATCAAGGCGTGTACGGACGGGTATCGCAAACTGCGCAACACCGTGCGCTTCCTGATCGGCAACCTTGCAGGATTCGACGACGCAGAGAGCGTCAGCGTGGAAGAGATGCGCGCAGCGGCCGACAGCGAAGGTCTTGGCCTTGAGCTGTTTGTTCTGCACCGGCTTGCCGAGCTCGATGCGCTGGTGCGTGAAGGCTATGAGACCTACGACTTCACCCGCGTCTATCACGCGCTCACGAATTTCTGCGTGACTGAGCTGTCGGCGTTCTACTTTGATATCCGCAAGGACGCACTCTATTGCGACGCGCCCACAAGCCTGCGCCGCCGCGCGGCCCGCACTGTCATGGACCAGGTGTTCTCCTGCCTAACCGCATGGCTGGCCCCGGTCCTGTCCTTCACCATGGAAGAAGCATGGCAGTCACGGTTCCCGAACGACAATGACTCTGTACACCTGCGCACCTTCCCGGACGTGCCGTCAGAGTGGAAAGACGAGGCGCTGGCGACCCGCTGGCAGAACCTGCGTCAGTTCCGCCGCGTGGTGACCGGGGCGCTGGAAATCGAACGCCGCGAAAAACGCATTGGTGCGAGCCTTGAGGGCGCGCCCCATGTGTATGTGGACGATGAGGCCATCCGGTCCGCGCTGGGCGATATCCCGCTGGATGATCTGTGCATCACATCCGACCTGAAGGTGATGAGTGAGGGGGAGACCGCACCGGCAGATGCCTTCCGCATTGAAGAGGTTTCCGGCGTAGCGGTCGTGCCGGTCCACGCGAAGGGCGACAAGTGCGCCCGGTGTTGGAAAATCCTGCCGGATGTGGGCAAGAATGCCGCCTATCCGGGCACCTGTGGCCGTTGTGCCGTAGCCGTCGCGGCACGTCCTGAACTGCTAAACGAGGCCGGCTGACCCCATGGACTGGTTGAAACGCCAATTTGATGACGCCGTTGCTTCGCTAAAGAACCCCGCAGCAGATTTTCGCTATGGAATTTTGCTGGCGCTGGCCATTGCCGTGTCGGACCGGCTGAGCAAATGGGCGATTCTCTATTGGGTCGATCTGCCGGCGAAGCAGAAGATCACGATCACGCCCTTTTTCGATCTTACAATGGTGTGGAACCCGGGCATCAGCTATGGCCTGCTCCCGGCCAACTCCGCCTGGGCGGTGGCTGTTCTGGTGATCTTTGCCCTTAGCGTGACCGTTGCCCTGATCGTGTGGCTGTCACGGATTGAGCATCGGTTGCTGGCCGTTGCCGTCGGTCTGGTGATTGGCGGGGCCGTGGGCAACGCCTATGACCGGGCGATCTATGGCGCGGTGGCTGACTTTATGAGCTTCCATGCCTTCGGCTTTTATTGGTACGTTTTCAACGTGGCTGATATTGCCATCGTGTTTGGTGTAATATTGCTGATCTGGGACTCGGTCTTTGGCCCGACAGCCCAGCAGGAACGTGCCAAAAGGGGAGGTGGCGACTAGCATTGCCGCTGCCTAATCAAAGTTAACTTCCTCGGGCTGTTTATGTGGCTCCGCGGGATAAATGTGAGACCGGACAAGTGATCGAGATGTTTGAGCGTCCCAAATCCCACCTTCCCAAGTCCCGCCTTGTCGGCTTTGTTGCGGCTGTGGCCGCATCGGCATTTCTGGCCGGTTGCGGCGGTGGTCTTGATGATGCCCTGGGCCTTGGCAAGAATCCGCCGGATGAGTTCGCCATCGTCACCAAGGCACCGCTTGCCATTCCGCCGGATTACTCCCTGCGACCGCCTGTTCCCGGTGCGCCGAACCGTCAGGCACGGTCTGCGCAAGAAATTGCGGCAGCCGCCCTTTATTCAGGCCGCCCGACGGGCGTGTCATCCCAGCCGCTGGGTCAGCCCGGCGGCAGTGCAGGGGAAGCAGCGCTCATCGCCAGCGCCGGCGCTGAAAATGCCAGCCCGGAGGTGCGCCGCCTGATCGAGAACGAATATCAGTCCCGCATTGATGCCGACCGGTCTTTCGCGGATCGCATCATTTTCTGGCAGGACCGGACACCCAAGCCCATTCCCGTGGATGCTCAGGCGGAAGCCCAGCGTCTGCGCAAGAATGATGCGCTTGGCCAGCCTGTGACCGAGGGTGAAACACCGCGCATCGAACCCAAGGAAAATCAGGGCCTTCTGGAAGGCATCTTCTAGACCTGATCAGGGCGACCGGATACGCGCCCTCACCAGTACTTGATGACAAAAAGATAAGGAAACGGGCCCAATCGGGCTCGTTTCTGTCATATTCGGGTGGTGCACTCCCGTACCTTGCCATCCCTGATGTGTCTCCCAACCGGAACTTCAACCATGCGCACCGGCTCACGCCCTCTCATTGCGACCGCCCTTCTTG
>JBCBUN010000173.1:0-4993 GCA_039818145.1 Pseudomonadota bacterium | reverse complement strand
GAAGTGGACGAGGTTGTAGGTGAAGCTGTCGTAATTATCGATGAGTAGCAGCATCACCTAAGTGTCCCAGGAAGAGTGAAAGCCCGCGAAAAACATGTGCGCGACATATAGGGGCCATCCAGCAGATTAGGCAAGAAAACCGGACGTCTGAAGCTGCACCTCTGCCGCGCTTTTCCGCATGGAAACTGGAGACTAAGCACATATCCCCAGCTTTCTGCGGTTTTTGGGCAATCAACGCGTTTACCGCCACAACATATAGTGTTAACAAGTGGTTAAGGCGCATTATGTGGCGCAAACGGGGCAGGAGCGCAGGTGGCGCAGGAAAAACCAATCGGTGACCGCTTCAGGCACGCATTTGGCGTACCAGCTAAGCTGCGTGCGCCAATTGCCTTTTCAGCGGGCATGGTGCTGGGCATGGCCTTGCTCGTAGTATCGGTCTACACGCCGCGTTTGGATGTTTCGTCCTGGATGATCCCTCGAGACCTGCCTGGCGACTATGTGGTGGCTGTTGGCAGTCCAGCCAGTACCCCGATCCAGGTTGCCGGCGGTAAGCGCGCGTTAAAAGATGCACCTCCAAGAATGGTGTTTTCTCAGATTGTACTTCCATCTGAAATCACGCCGCTGGTTGTGGCATCTGGAAAGACAGGCCTCGTTCCGCTTACGACGGCTGCAATCGATCCGGGTGTGACGCGCGACAATCGTCCCGCCATTGCGCTGATGATTGACGACCTGGGGGTTGTGCCTGATCGCTCAGCCCATGCGCTGCGTCTTCCGACCGAGGTCACGCTCAGCTTCCTGCCTTACGGGCCAGTATCACGCCCATTGGCGCAGGCGGCCGCTGCAAAGGGGCATGAGATTTTTCTGCACGTTCCTATGGAGCCTCGTGGCCAGGCCAACCCCGGCCCAAACGCATTGATGACGCGGGATAGCGATCGGCAGTTGCGTGCCAAACTGGATAAGCAGATTGCCGACCTCGCAGGCGCTGCGCCGCTTGCTGGCATCAACAATCATATGGGAAGCCGCGCGACGGCTGACCGTCGGGTGATGAATGAAGTCATGCGCGGCGCCGCTGAACGTGGCCTGGTATTCGTCGATTCAATCACCACGAGAAGCAGCAAAGCCCGCGCAGCGGCAGCAACCTACGATGTGCCTTTCATCGCCCGCGATGTGTTTCTCGATCACGGCGAAGGTGAAGACTTTTTGCTGGCGCAGCTCGACGAACTGGAACGCCAGGCCCGAACGCGCGGCATTGCCGTCGCCATCGCCCACCCACATTCGACCTCTTTGGAGATTTTGGACGTCTGGGTGAGGGGGCTTGAAGCTAAGGGCCTGCGTCTCGTGACCATCCGCGATGCAATCGAAATGGAAAGCCGCCGCTCACAGCTTGCGATGGCTCAATAGACTTACTGACCGCGCCCTACAGAACTTGCATAGCGGATCGCTTCTTCGGCGGCCTTGAACAGGGCCTTGGCCTTGTTCACGCTTTCCATCCGCTCGGCTTCAGGGTCGCTGTCGGCAACAACGCCACCGCCGGCCTGCACATAGAGTGTGTTGTCCTTGACGACGCCGGTGCGCAACACAATGCACGTGTCCATATCGCCGCCGGCTGAGAAGTAGCCGACACAACCCGCATAGAGACCGCGCTTTTCTTTTTCCAGTTCGTCGATGATTTCCATCGCGCGCACTTTCGGTGCACCGGATACGGTACCTGCCGGGAAACCAGCGACCAGAGCGGAGATCGCATCGTAGCTCGGGTCAAGCTTGCCGATGACGTTGGAAACAATGTGCATCACCTGGCTGTAGCGTTCGATGGTGTAGCTGGCAGTTACCTCCACGGTGCCGATCTTTGCGACGCGACCCACATCGTTGCGGCCTAGGTCAAGCAGCATCAAGTGCTCGGCGCGTTCCTTTGGGTCGGCCAGAAGCTCTTCCTCCAGCGCCAAATCTTCGTCTGGAGTTGCGCCGCGAGGTCGCGTTCCGGCGATCGGGCGGATGGTGACTTCGTCTCCGGCCACTTTGACCATGATTTCCGGTGACGATCCAGCGACGGCAAAGTCCTCAAAGTCCAGGAAATAGAGATAGGGCGACGGATTTGTCCGGCGCAGAGCGCGATAAAGTGCGAAGGGGGGCAGGTCGAACGGGACCGAGAACCGCTGGCTCGGCACCACCTGGAAAATGTCGCCGGCAGCAATGTACTCTTTCGCGGCATTCACCATCTGGTGATACTCCGCAGGCTGAGTATTCGAGGTAGGTTCCGGCAGGGCTGCCACGTCCACATAGGCATTGGCCGCATGTGGAAGGGGCTGATCCAGCGCATCGACAATCGCCGAAAGCCGTTCTTCAGCACGGGTCATCGCCACTTTGGCAGAGATGTCATCCGTCGGACGGACCGGAGTCACCAGCGAGATTTCATCGCGCACGCTGTCAAAGACGGCGATAACTGTCGGGCGCGCCATGATCGAGTCCGGCAGGCCAAGCGCATCTGGATTCTGGTCCGGCAGGTGCTCCATCAGGCGGACCATGTCGTATCCCAGATAGCCGAACACGCCTGCCGACATGGGCGGCAGGCCGTGTGGCAGGTCGATGGCGGACTCTGCGAGAAGGTCTCTCAGCGCATCGAGCGTGCCGGCCTCGCACGGCTCATAGGCGGTCCGGTCCGTCAGCGCCTTGCGATTGATTTCCGCGGCATTACCTGTGGCTCGAAACAGAATGTCTGGGTCAACGCCAATGATCGAATAACGCCCGCGCACGGCGCCGTCTTCAACGCTCTCAAGCAGAAACGAGTTGAAGCGGCCGTCCATGAGTTTGAGCATGGCGGAGACTGGCGTTTCAAGGTCAGCCACTAGCTTGGTCCACACGACTTGTGCGGTCCCGGCTTTGTAGGCGTGCTCAAAGGCGGAAAATTCTGGTTCGACGATCATGACAGTTGTGAAGGCGGTATGGTGCCGAGGCAGCCTAGTACCCGCCTCCCTGATTAATTCCTTCGCCGCCTATGACATAATCGATAGCGGTCTGATTGATTTCGACGCCGAGGTCGGCGCGGATGGCGTTGATGTACTGCACCATCAGATCATCAGCAAATCCAGCGGATAGACGCTCACGAAATCCGTTAAAGGCGTCGTCAGCTTCCAGGGCATCGCCTGATGTCACCTCGGTTACCTGCATGATCAAAACGCTGTTGCCGAAACCCACTGGCCCGTACGTCGCTTCACCCTCGCTGATGCTGAACAGGTTATTGATTGCGATCCGTGAAAAGGTTTCGTTTGTCATGCCGCGGCGCAGCTCCGGTGTCTCAATGGGCGCTTTGCCATGATCTGAGGCAACCTCTGCAATCGTCTCGCCAGCATTGATACGCGCAGACAAATCAGCCGCAAGCCGCAGAAGGCTGGCCTCGCGCTCCTCTTCCCGCCAGGTTTCCACAACTCTGTCACGCACTTCCTCAAGCGGAGGGGTACGCGCTTCTGCGATCTCCGTGACTTCAACCCAGAAGAACGATCCATCGGCCAGTTCTCCCATGGGTGATTCCTCGCCGACGACGGCTTCAAAGGCTGCGGTCAGGATTGCTTCATCAGAAGGCAGTTCAGAGACACGCTGTCCGTTGCGACCCAAACCGGCCTGGGTCACTGCGGGGACTTTTGTGGCGGTCATGCCCAGCACGGCTGCGGCAGCGTCCAGAGGGTCCCCGCCTGCGCGTGCGTCCTCGACCTGATTGGCAAGGTCGAACAACTCGTCATATGCCCGATTGGCTGCAAGGTCGTCGCGCAGCTGTTGGCGAACGTCTTCGAAGTTGCTCTCCACAGCCGGGACGATCTGTCCCACGCGGATCAGCAGGAAGCCAAGTGGCCCTTCGACTGGTTCGCTGACTTTGCCTTCTTCCAGCGAGAAAGCGGCTTCCGCAATCGTTGTATCGAAAATCTCGCCGCGGGTGAGGGTGCCCAACTGGTAGTCTGCAGGCGTTAGCTCTGCATCGGCAGCGAGACCGGCAAACGTCTTGCCCTCATTCATGCTGGCCCGAGCGGCCTGTGCTTCTTCAAGCGTGGGGTAGGAAATCTGCTCGATGGTTCGGCGCTCAACCTGATCGAACTCGGCCTTGCGAAGTGCGTATTCATCACGCAATGCGTCTTCAGGGATTTCGATGCTCTCAGCCACTGTGTCAGGTGTCATCAGCACATAAGAGAACGTGCGGTACTCAGGTTCTCGAAACAGGCCCTGACCTCGCACGTCATAGAAGTTGGTCAACTCCTCGTCGGTTGGCTGTCCTGGGGCATCCACGGTGTCCGGTGTGAGCACGACGTACTTCGCTTTGCGACGTTCGTTCAGCACGGCGTACATACGCTGGGCAAATCCAGTAGAGACCTCAACATCAGCGCTGACGGATTCGATGAGCTGCTGGCGCGTAATGAAGCGTTTGCGGTCATCAATCAGGAATGCTTCGGAGATACCATTGCTGAAAAGCGTTTGCTGGAAGGTGTTCGCATCAAACTGACCGGTTGGGCCCTGAAATGCCGGGTCATTGCGAATGTCTTCAATGACAAGGTCTTCGCCGGCGGCCAAACCAAGACTGCGTGCGGTTACATCAAGCGCCGTTCTGCCCACCATCTGTTCAAGGACCCGACGGTCAAAGCCAAGTGTCTGACCTTCGTTCAGGCTCAATTGACGACCGAAGCTTTGGGAACGCTGGTTCAGATCGCGCCGGTATTCAAACAGGAACAATCCGCCATCAATCTCTTCGTCGCCGACAGTCGCAACGGTCCGATCAACTGACCCGGTAAAAATGTCATTGATGCCCCAAACCGCGAAGCTCAGCACCAGCAGGCCGATGAAGATCTGGGCGACAAACCCGGAAGCATTTTTGCGCAGTTTTTCGAGCATAGCGTGAGGTCAGTACTTTTTGTTGGAGGACAACGGAAGGGGCCAATTACGGCGGCAAGTCAGGCACGTATCGTTGCCCATAGCATAAACGCCGCGGATGCATGGCATCTTATGTGCCCCA
>JBCBUN010000172.1:0-5029 GCA_039818145.1 Pseudomonadota bacterium | reverse complement strand
GGCCATTGGCCTTCTGGAAGTCCTTGATGGCACGCGTAGTGCGCCCCCCAGAGAACCCGTCAACAGACCCGGGTTCATATCCAAGCTCGCGGAGAAGGCGCTGTGTGCCCGCGATACGGGCGCGTTTGTTGTCGTAATTGCCGCTTTCGGAAAAAGTGGCTGTCCAGTCCTTGCGGCCGTCCGTCGTGATACGCGCGAATTCCACTTTCTGGAGACCGCGATCAGTGCAACCATTGGCGCTGACAAAGCTGAAGTCCGTCGTGTCGATGCACAACATCCGGTCACCGGATGTCAGCCGCCTGCTGGCGCCGTGGGCCGGGCGTGTGCGAGCAAATGCGTAGTACTCGCCATCGCCAAGATCATCCGCCACCACAATTTTGCATTCACCCGGATTGAGCTTGAACCAGCCTTGGACCAGATACCCTTCATCAACCCCATGTGCTGAGGCCGCATCAAGCAGATAGCTTGAGCGATTGCAGAACTCCATAGCCGCATTGGCAGGTGCGGACATCAGCAACACCGCGACGAGGGCACTACCAGCAGCAATCATGAACTTCATTGCATTAGCCAATGAGAGAACCCGCCCCGTGTTCGGTAAAGAGTTCAAGCAGCACGGCGTGGGGCACCCGACCATCCAGAATAACAGCGGCCTCGGTGCCAGCTGCGCGTGCTTCAAGACAGGTTTCGATTTTTGGAATCATGCCGCCGGAGATCGTTCCGTCCGCGATCAGTCCTTTTGCGTCATCAGGTGTGATGTTGGTGAGCAGGTCACCGTCCTTGTTCAGCACACCGCGCACATCGGTCAGCATAAGAAGCCGTTTGGCATCCAGCGCACCCGCAATAGCGCCGGCTGCTGTGTCTGCATTGATGTTGTAGGTGTGACCGTCCTTGGAAACACCAATGGGCGCGATAACCGGAATGAGATCGGAGCCAATCAGGACCTTGAGGACGTCCGGATTGATTTCTTCAGGCTCACCGACAAAGCCAAGATCCAGCACGCGTTCAATATTGCTGTCGCTATCCTGAACCGTCTTTTGCATTTTCTTGGCGACGATTAGGCTGCCGTCCTTGCCTGACAGACCAACGGCCTTGCCGCCGGACTGGTTGATGGCGGTAACGACTTCGCCATTGATCTTGCCGGACAGCACCATTTCCACGACTTCCACTGTCGCTTCGTCGGTGACGCGAAGACCTTCCTGAAACTCGCTTTCGATTGCCAGGCGTTTGAGCATGGACCCGATCTGCGGGCCACCGCCGTGCACAATGATGACATTGATGCCGACCTGCTTGAGCAGCACGATATCGCGGGCAAACTGGGCAGCCAGCTTGTCGTCTCCCATGGCATGGCCGCCATATTTCACGACCACGACCTTGTCTTCATAACGCTGCATATAGGGCAACGCCTCAGAGAGGATGTGGGCCTTCTCCAGCCATGCTTCAGCTGTCTTGTCTGTCATCGCGCGGATGTCCGCCATGTCTTGTCTATTTGGAGTCTTGTCTTGTTATGAAGCCGCACCGGCCGCTCATTGATGACATGATCTATACCCAAAAGGTCCGTCTACGGCCAGAACGTGTCGTTGTGCGAGATTAATCCAGGTCAGCAATCACGCAGGAAGGCGACTTCGGCACGCACATCTTCAAGACCGAGCCCGGTTTTGGACGCGGTAACGAGGACCTGAGGATGGGCGGCCACATGACGGCGCATTGTGGCCTCGGTCTTGGCAATGACTTTAGCCAGTTCGTCCTTCTTGGGCTTGTCCGCCTTGGTCAGCACCACCTGATAGGAGACCGCTGCTGTGTCCATCAGGTCGAAAATTTCTTCGTCATTGGCTTTCACGCCGTGGCGGCTGTCCACCAGCACGAAGACCCGGCGAAGGGCAGCGCGGCCGGCCAGATATTTGGTGATGAGATTGGTCCAGGTGCGGACCTTGGATTTGCTCTCGCGGGCATAGCCATAGCCGGGCAGATCCACCAGATACACGCCGTCAGGGTCACCTGCAGGAAGACCAAAAAAGTTGATCTCCTGGGTGCGACCGGGTGTGTTGGATGTGCGTGCCAGATTGTTGTGCCGCGTCAGGGCATTAATCAAGCTGGACTTGCCCACATTGGAGCGACCGGCAAACGCAAATTCCGGGCGTCCACCCGGCGGCAGCCCCTCCACGTTCACCACGCCTTTGAGAAACTCTGTCGGACGGGAGAAGAGCAAGCGCCCGGCTTCTAGAAGCGCGGCGCGTTCCTGCTCATCGTGATCTGACATCTCATGACCTGCTTTGGGCGCTAGGACGCGTCATTGTCGGATTTAAACCGCTTGGTGAGCCACTGGAAGTCCTGACCCCATTCCGGCGATACACCCTGACGGCGCATGATTACCCATTGCTGGAGGATCGAGAAGGCGTTGTTGAATGTCCAGTAGATCACCAGACCGGCCGGGAAGGTCGCCAGCACGAAGGTGAAGATGATCGGCATCCAGCGAAAGATCTGCTGCTGGATCTCATCCGTCGGCGCAGGGTTCATCTTCATCTGAAGATACATCGTGATCCCCATGAGGATCGGCCACACACCGATCAGGAGGAACGACGGCGGGTCGAAGGGAATAAGCCCGAACAGATTGAAGATCGATGTGGGGTCCTGCGCGGACAGGTCATTGATCCAGCCAAAGAACGGCGCGTGACGCATTTCGATGGTGACGAACAGCACTTTGTAGAGCGCAAAGAACACGGGAATCTGGATCAGGATCGGCAGACACCCAGCCAGCGGGTTCACCTTCTCGCGCTTGTACAGTTCCATCAGTTCCTGCTGCTGGCGCTGCTTGTCTTCTGCAAAGCGCTCACGCAGCTTCATCATCTCCGGCTGAACTTTCTTCATCTTGCTCATGGCCACGTAGGACGTGTTGGCAAGCGGGAAGAAGGCGAGCTTGATGAGGACGGTGATGATGATGATGGCCACACCGAAGTTGCCGACCATGCCCTGAATGTAGAGCAGCGCCAGGAACAAGGGCTTGGTGAAGAAGTAGAACCAGCCCCAATCGATGGCGAGTTCGAAACTTTCAATGCCAAGCTTGCCTTCATAGCCATCGATGATGTTGACCACCTTGGCACCGGCAAACAGCCGGTCCGTCGTTGCCGTGGAACCGCCTGCAGGGACAACCACCGGATCGCGGAGATAGTCTGCCTGATAGACGTCCTGACCACGCACGGGCGTGTCGGAGAATGACATGCGGCTTTCTGTGGACTGATCCGGAATGAGAGCTGTCATCCAGTACTTGTCTGTGATGCCAAGCCAGCCACCTGCCGTGCGCGCGCGGATCGAACCGGTTTCCTGCAGATCATCATAGTCGAGTTCCTGCAGACCATCCGTATCCGGAAAATATCCGATCAGACCTTCATGGAGAATCCAGATGCCTTCGATGTCCGGTGTGCCGGAGCGGGCCACAAGGCCATATGGATACAGCGTCACGGCGGCGGCCGTCGCGTTTTCAACGCTTTGCTCGATCGTGAACATGTAGTCTTCGTCGATCGAGATGGTTTTGCGGAATGTGAGCCCCTCACCATTGTCGTAGCTCAACGTGACCGGCGTTGTGGGCGTCAGCATGCCCGGTGTGTCCTGGGTCCAGACCGTGTTCGCGCCTGGCAGGCTTAGACTGGCCGAGGCCGGCGCTGTCCAGCCGAACTCCGCGTAGTAGGGATTTTCAGAACCGCGCGGCGACAGCAAGATGATCTCAGGGCTCGTTGGATCCACCGTCTGCCGGTAATTCTTGAGCTGCAGGTCATCGATACGGGCGCCGGTGAGAGAGATAGAGCCGTCAACGCTTGGGGTATCGAGCGTCACCCGTGGTGATTGCTCCAAAGCAATAGCGCGCGGCAGAACCGCGCTGGCTGCGACCGGAAGGCCGGCCCCGCCAAGTTGCTCATCAACCTGCGGTTTGCCTGTGGTGTCGGGCACAGGCGCCACGCCTGCTCCATCCAACGGCGCCGGGGTGCCCGTGGCATCGGCCTGGACGGTCTGCTCAGTGCCTGTCGACGCGACCGGTTCCGGCGGCGTGACGAAGAAGTACTGCCAACCCACAAGGACGGCGACACACAAAACGGCGGCGAGGATAAAGTTACGATTTTCGTCGGTCATCGTCGGGGTGCGTCTCACTCACGGCAGAACCAGGGATGGAAGGATCGCTAGGCGACAGGTGGGCGCGGCCATGCACTTTTGCCAGTGCCCTTTCCAGGTCGCCCAACAACAGTGCGAATGGACGGCTTAGCGTGCCAGCGCGCCCGATAACTACATAATCGCGGCCCGGAAGGCCATAGCGGGGAAGCATTGCTTCTGCCGCGGCGCGCAGGCGGCGCTTGGCGCGGTTGCGCACAACCGCATTTCCGACCTTTTTGGTAACGGTAAAGCCAACCCTGAAGGGGGAATCGCTGTCTTTTTCGAGGTATGGGCGCATCTGCAACACGAGACCGGGCATTGCCGCACGTTTGCCACGGGCGGCCTGCAAAAAATCCGCCCGTTTTTTCAGGCGTTCGATCATGCTGATGTCCGAATTTGGCGGAAATCCGCCAATCAGGGCCGCCGTTTACTAGGCAGACAGGCTCTTGCGGCCCTTGGCGCGACGGCGCTGAAGCACCTTGCGGCCATTCTTGGTTGCAAGACGTGCGCGGAAGCCGTGACGGCGCTTACGCACGAGGCGGCTTGGCTGAAATGTCCGTTTCACGGCACAAACTCCGGGTCTGGCCCCGGAAAACCGGGGAAAACATGCAAATTTCTGATCGGCGTCCGGCAGGTGATGCGCGGTTCCTGTTGGCAAAAGCCCAAGGTCTCGCGCAAGCTGAAGCCTGCGACGCCAGAGCCGCGGGTTGTAAGCAAGCGACGTTTGCTTGTCAATTGGCGGTTTGCTGCAGCCCGCGCCCCTCTTCAACACGCCTGCTCACACCCAAAAACACCCGTTCACAAGCCCGGGAGCCGGTCTTTCACCTTGGAGCCCAATAGGCCACTTAGGGCCCAACAAGATGACCCAACCGACTTGCGGGAACGTACC
>JBCBUN010000171.1:0-5052 GCA_039818145.1 Pseudomonadota bacterium | reverse complement strand
TCTATGCACGAAGGAACCAAAAAGGCCGCGCGGGCAATTGTATCCGCGCGCATCCGGGAGAGATTATGAGCGGTTCGGATTCTTCAGCTCCGATGATCGAGATAAGCGGCCTGACCAAGCGGTTTGGGCCATTTGTGGCGGTGGACAATGTGAGCTTCGATGTCCCCAAGGGGCAGGTGCTTGGATTCCTCGGCCCCAATGGTGCGGGCAAGTCTACCAGCATGAAAATGATCACCGGCTTCCTCGCCATGACGGCGGGCGATGTGCGGGTGTGTGGCCATGATGTTGAAACCGATCCCATGTCGGCCCAGCGCCTGATGGGGTATCTGCCGGAAGGCGCGCCAGCCTATGGCGAAATGACGCCCATCGACTTCTTGCGGTTCATTGCTGAAATCCGCGGGCTGCGCGGGGCGGACGCGGCCAATGCGGTCGGTCTTGCTGTTGAGCGCACGACGCTGGCGCCGGTTCTGGACCAGCCGATTGAAACACTCTCAAAAGGCTTCAAGCGCCGGGTTGGTCTGGCGCAGGCGATTCTGCATGACCCGGACGTCCTCATCATGGATGAACCGACCGATGGTCTGGACCCGAACCAGAAGCACCAGGTGCGGCTGCTGATCCAGGAGATGGCGCAGGACAAGGCGATCATCATCTCGACGCATATTCTTGAAGAAGTCGAAGCGGTGTGTGACCGCGCGCTGATTATTGATCGTGGCCGCATTGTTGCGGATGGCACTCCCGCGCAGCTCATGGGCCGTTCCCGCTGGCAGGATGCGGTGACGATGACGGCACAGTTCTCGACACCCGACGATGCAGGCGCTGCGGAATCAGCCCTGCGTGCCCTGTCTGGCACTTCAAGCGTCGAGCGTGTGGAAGGTGATGGGCCGTCAAACACCTTCACGGTGTTTGCCGCCCCGCGCACGGATGATACGAGCGCGCCATTGGCAGAGCAGGTTGCCGTGCTGGCGCAGGAGAAGGGCTGGCAGGTGAAGGCGCTTTACGCTGAGAAGGGCCGGCTTGATGAAGTCTTCCGTATGCTGACGCATTCTGATGCGCCCGATGGCCACAAGCCTGACACGGTTGCACATGAGGAGATCAGCGCATGAGTCAGATGTATGCGATCTTCAAACGCGAGCTGGGGTCGTTCTTTGCGACGCCGCTGGCTTATGTGTTCATCGTCATCTTCCTGTTGGCGATCGGCGCGTTCACGTTTTATCTGGGCCAGTGGTACGAAGCCGGCGAAGCGTCGCTGCGCGGCTTCTTCGGGTTCCACCCTTGGCTCTATCTGTTCCTGATCCCGGCCATCTCCATGCGGATGTGGGCGGAAGAGCGCAAGTCCGGCACCATGGAACTGCTGCTGACACTGCCCGCCCCCTTCTGGGCCAGTGTCGTCGGCAAGTATCTTGCTGCCTGGGCGTTTGCAGCCATTGCGCTGTTCCTCACCTTTCCGATCTGGATCACGGTCAATTATCTGGGAGAACCGGATAATGGCGTGATCTTCGCGAGCTATATCGGCAGCCTGCTAATGGCTGGCGGGTATCTTGCCATCGGCTCGTGCATGTCGGCGGTCACGACCAATCAGGTGATTGCGTTCGTTTTGTCGGTTGTCGTGTGCTTCCTGTTCACGCTGTCAGGTCTGCCACTGGTGCTGGATTTCTTTGCAGGCTGGGTGCCGCAGGCGGTGCTCAACACCATTGCGTCGTTCAGCTTTGTCACTCACTTCGATGCCATCATGGATGGCGTGATCGACCTTCGTGATCTTGTCTATTTCGCGTCGCTCATTGCCGTGTGGCTGGTGGCAACGGGCATTGTCATTGACCTCAAGCGGGCGGGGTAACGGCCATGAACCAGAAAAAAGTCAGACCCGTTTTCAGCCGCGCCGTCTTTGCGACCAGCATACTGGTGCTGAGCACGATTGCGTTTGTGGCACTCAACACTTTTTCGACTGTGGGCTTTCAGAACGCCCGTCTGGACCTGACAGACCGTAGTCTGTTCACTCTGGCGGACGGTACGCGCAACATGGTCAATGGCCTGCGCGAACCGATCACACTGCGGTTCTATTATTCCGAAGACGTTGTGACCGAGATCCCGGCACTGCGGGCCCATGCCCAGCGGGTGCGTGATCTGCTGCAGGAAATCTCCGCGGCCTCCAATGGCAATGTGCGCGTTGAAGAAATCAATCCGCAGTCATTTTCAGTTGAAGAAGATCAGGCAACGGATGCCGGCCTTACGGGTGTGCCGCTCCGCACCGGCGACAAGGTATTTCTGGGTGTTGTCGGCACCAACACGGTGGATGGCCGCGAAGTCATCGGCTTCCTGTCACCGGAGCGGGCAACCTATCTGGAATATGATCTGGCGCGGCTGATCTTCTCGCTGGCCAATCCTGAAAAGCCGCTGCTGGGGGTTGTATCCAATTTGCCGCTTGATACGGGCGCAGGCGGACTGCTGCTGGCCATGGAAGGGCGCTCGGAACCCTTCATGATTTATCAGGAACTTCAGAACTCCTTCACGGTGGATTTCCTCGAGCAGGACTTCGACCGCATTGCCAATGAGATCAAGGTGCTGGCGCTGGTGCATCCCAAGCCGATGGACCCGCAGACGCTCTACGCCATTGACCAGTTCGTCATGCGGGGCGGCCGCGTGATCGCATTTCTTGATCCGCACTCCGAAGTGAGCCTGACCGCAGGCCCCGCTGGCAAGCCGGTGCAGGGCTATACGGAAGCCTCCAACATGCCGGAGCTGATGAAGAGCTGGGGCGTTGAGATGAATCCCAATGAGGTTCTGGCGGACAAGCTGCGGGCGCAGCGGGTTGCCGCCGGCGCGCGGCAGCGCCGTCAGTTGACGGACTATGTTCTGTGGCAGCGCCTGGTGCCGGAAGACTTTGCCAGTGATGACCCGATCACGGCACCGCTTGATGCGCTGCATACGGGGTCTGCGGGCATTCTTGAACGAACAGGGGACGCGACCACGGTGTTTACACCCATCGTGCAGTCCTCTCCTGAAGCGATGATCCTGGATCTTGAGCGGGTCAAGTCCGCCCCGTCGCCGGACGATTTGCTGCGGGCCTTTGAGCCGGCCGGGGAGCGCTTCACGATTGCTGCGCGTATTTCCGGTCCGGTGAAGACGGCGTTTCCCGATGGACGCCCGCTAGCGGATGATGAGGAGGATGTGCCCACAGTGCTTAAGTCGTCCAAGCATCTGGTCGAAAGCATTGATGACGCCAACATCGTGATCTTTGCAGACAGCGACATCTTTGATGACCGGTTCTGGGTGCAGGTTCAAAACTTCCTGGGCGACCGTATCGCCGTGCCGACGGCGGACAATGCGTCATTTGTGGTCAATGCGGTTGAGAACCTCATGGGCTCCAACGACCTGATCTCGCTGCGTGCCCGCGAACCGGCGGACCGGCCGTTCACGGTGGTGGAAGACATTCGCCGGGACGCGGAAGAAAAGTTTCTGGCTGAAGAGACACGGTTGCAGACTCGCATTGATGAAACAGAAGCCCGGCTTGCTGCGTTGCGTGCCGAGCTGCCTGAGGGCGCGGGGGCAGCTGCGCTGCTGACCGATGCGCAGGAAGCTGAAATGGCCTCGCTCCAGCGTGAACTGGCGGAAGGTCGGAGGGCGCTGCGCGATGTGCAGGGCGATTTGCGCCGTGACGTTGATGCGCTGGGGGCGCGGATTGCGTTCCTCAATATGGCGCTGGTGCCGTTGCTGGTCGGTGCCGTCTGGCTGGTGCTGAGCTGGACGCGGCGGCGTCAACGCGCCACGCGGGCGCAGGCAGCAGGGCGCTCGGTCATGAGTGCTGATACAAACACGGGAGCTGCGTCATGAGGGATGTGCTTTTGCGCGGCGGACAGGCGCGCACGCTGACCATGCTTGGCGTTGTGACGGTGCTGCTGGTGGCGCTGGCGATCTTTGCCGTCTCCATGCAGCGGCGGGCGCTGACTTCTGACTTTGAAACCCGGCTGATGTTTCCTGATCTGAACGAACAGGTGAACGATGCGGCGCGTATCGAGATCGTCAATCGTCTGACGGCGGTCACGGTGGTGCGCGATGGCGATACCGGTGACACATGGCGCCTCGTTGAAAAAGACAATCACCCCGCGCGGGCGGACCTGGTGAAGCGCACGGTGGTGGGGCTGGCCGATCTCGAACTGGTAGAGGCGCGGACGGCGCTGCCAGACTGGCACAAGCACATCAACCTGACTGACCCAGCTGACAAGGGAACCGGCGTGCGTGTTTCCGTCTTTGACAATGCGGGCGAGGAACTGGCGGCTCTCATCGTAGGCAAGCTCGAAGGATCCGCCGACATTGACGGGACGGGCACCATTTATGTGCGGCGTCCTGATGAAGATCAGTCCTATGTGGCGCGTGGCTCCTTCAACCTTGAGCAAAAGCAGGTTCCCTGGCTCGACACGCGCGTTGTTGATCTGGCGTCCGGCCGCGTCACGCGGGTGGATGTAGTGCCGCAGGATGGACCGTCCTACTCTGTGTCTCTGGCGGACGGGGACGGCGCCAGCAAGCCTGCTTACCGTCTGGATGACCTGCCCGAAGACCTACAGGTTGTGACGGATTACGCGATTAACGGTATCGGCAACGGCCTGGTCGGGCTTCAGTTCACCGACGTTGCGCCGCAGGCGAACATATCCCTCGAAGCACCTGTGTCGTCGGTCTATCTCACGGATGACGGGCTGCAGGTTACGGTGCAGGCTGAAAAGCAGGGCAGCAGCTATTATGCCGTGCTTGATGCTCAGGCCGTTGAGGGCGCCGACGAGGCTGTTGTGCAGGAAGCTGCCCGGCTGGCGGCGGGCTTTGCACCCTATGCCTTTGCATTGCCGACACCGCGCGGCGCAGACCTGACACGGTCATTCGAGACGCTGACAGAAGCCAAGCCTGTGGAAGGTGCTGAGGTTGATCTGGAAGCTGTTGAGAGCGCCAACGAGTAGTTTGATCGAAGCCCTACATTGTCATGCCGCGACCTGATCGCGGCATCCTGGGCTACTTGCCAAATCTTTTCGCGTTTCTCTGGACCCCGTGGTCAAGACACGGGGCGAC
>JBCBUN010000170.1:0-5094 GCA_039818145.1 Pseudomonadota bacterium | reverse complement strand
CGGGGCTTTCATTGGCGCGTTCTTTACTGGCTCCTTGCTGATCGAGACGGTGTTCTCGTTGGATGGTCTGGGGCTTCTGGGATTTGAGTCCATCGTCAATCGCGACTACGCGGTGGTGTTCGCCACACTCTATATCTTCGGCCTCATCGGTCTGCTTGTGAGCCTGTTGTCTGACATCACCTATACACTGGTCGATCCGCGCATTGATTTTGAGGCGCGGTAAGACATGAACGCGATTCTCGATAAAACCGCACAGGGCAAGATTAACTGGGAAGCCACCTGGATCGGCCGCTTCAACAAGGCTCGCACGTCGCCAATCAATCAGAGGCGCTGGCGGAACTTCAAAGCAAACTCCCGCGGCTACTGGGCGTTGTGGTTCTTCGGCGTTCTGTTCTTCGTGAGCCTGTTTGCCGAGTTCATCGCCAATGACAAACCGTTGCTTGTGACGTTTGAAGGCGGCATCTACATGCCGGTTTTCGTGGCCTATCCCGAGACTGACTTTGGCGGCGACTTCGCAACTGAGGCCGACTATCGCGATCCCTTCGTGCAGGAGCTGATTGAGGACGCCGGCGGCACAATCATCTGGCCGCTTATCCCCTATAGCTACGACACCATCAATCTTGATCTCCCTGTGCCCGCACCGGCACCCCCCAGCGCTGAAAACTGGCTGGGTACGGATGATCAGGGCCGCGATGTCGTGGCGCGTGTCATCTACGGCTTTCGAATTTCAGTGCTGTTCGGACTGATCCTCACCGTCTTTGCATCCATCATTGGAGTCGCCGTGGGCGCAGTGCAGGGCTATTTCGGCGGCTGGATAGACCTTATTGGCCAGCGGCTGATCGAGATATGGAGCTCGGTGCCGTCGCTCTATCTCATCATCATCATCGCGGCTGTGATTGAACCCACATTCTGGATATTGCTGGGTATCCTACTGCTGTTCCAGTGGGTGGCGCTGGTCGGCGTCGTCCGTGCGGAGTTCCTGCGCGGCCGTAACCTTGAATATGTGCGTGCGGCCCGGGCGCTTGGCCTGCGCAACGTGGCGATCATCTTCAAGCACGTTCTGCCAAATGCCATGGTGGCAACACTCACCTTCCTGCCGTTCATCCTCAATTCGTCGATAACGGCACTGACCGCTCTCGACTTCCTGGGCTTCGGCCTGCCGCCGGGGTCACCCTCACTGGGCGAGCTGCTGGCACAGGGCAAAAACAATCTGCAGGCCCCGTGGCTCGGCTTCACGGGCTTTATTGTCATTGCCACCATGCTGAGCCTGCTCGTGTTTGTCGGTGAAGCGGTTCGGGATGCCTTTGATCCAAGAAAGACACTGCAATGAGTGGTGGTGATCAAAAGCTCGTCGAGGTCAAAGATCTCTCTGTCGTCTTTACCCAGGACGGCAATGAGACGCGGGCCGTCGACAAAATCTCCTTTGACCTTGCAGAAGGTGAGACGCTGGCGCTGGTGGGTGAGTCCGGTTCGGGAAAATCTGTTTCCGCCCTGTCCTTGATGCAGCTGCTGCCATATCCCGCTGCGTCCCATCCGTCAGGCTCAATCAAATATCGTGGTGAAGAGGTGGTTGGTGCTGACGAACGGACCTTGATGGGCATTCGCGGCAACGAAATCTCGATGATCTTTCAGGAGCCGATGACCTCCCTCAATCCGCTGCACACAATTGAGCGGCAGGTGGGTGAAGTTCTGGCGGTCCATCGCGGACTGCGCGCCGAGGCTGCGCGTAAACGCGTGCTCGAACTCCTCAACAAGGTGGGCCTGCAAAACGCAGAGTCCCGCCTGGGTGCTTATCCGCATGAATTGTCAGGTGGACAACGCCAGCGCGTGATGATCGCCATGGCCCTGGCCAATGAGCCGCGCCTTTTGATTGCCGACGAGCCGACAACCGCCCTTGATGTGACGGTACAGGCGCAGATCCTCAAACTGCTCAAGAGCCTGAGCCGGGAAATGGGCATGGCCATGCTGCTCATCACACATGACCTCGGCATCGTCCGGAAAATGGCTGACCGCGTGTGTGTCATGAACCATGGCCACATCGTCGAGGAAGGCGAGACGGCGGGTCTGTTTGACAACCCGCAGCATGAATACACCCGCCATCTCCTGGGCAGCGAGCCCAAGGGCAAACCGCTCACCGCACGAGACGATGCACCGGAGATCATGTCCACGGACAATCTCAAAGTATGGTTCCCGATTAAAAAGGGTGTGCTGAAGCGCACCGTTGACCACGTCAAAGCCGTGGATGGTATTTCGCTCACGGTTCGCCGCGGGCACACAGTTGGTGTGGTGGGTGAATCCGGCTCCGGCAAGACCACACTGGGCCTTGGACTGTTACGGTTGATCGATTCCGATGGTCCCATTGTGTTCATGGGGCAGCACATTGAGGACGACAACTGGTCCGAACTTCGCAGCCGCCGTGCCGACATGCAGATCGTTTTTCAGGATCCGTTCGGCTCCCTCAGCCCGCGCCTGTCGGTGGCGCAGATTGTGGAAGAAGGCCTGCTGGTCCACGGCACGGACTTGAATTACGACGCCCGGCGCCAGCGTGTTGCGGAAGCGCTGGTTGAGGTCGGTCTTGATCCGGAAACCATGGATCGATACCCCCATGAATTCTCAGGCGGCCAGCGCCAGCGCATTGCGATCGCCCGCGCCATGGCGTTGAAACCCGACTTTGTCGTTCTGGATGAACCCACCAGTGCGCTGGACATGTCCGTGCAGGCGCAGATTGTCGATCTGCTGCGGGACCTTCAGCAAAAGCACGATCTCGCGTATCTCTTCATCAGCCACGACCTCAAAGTCGTACGCGCGCTGGCAGATGAGGTCATCGTCATGCGCAATGGCAAGGTGGTGGAGCAGGGGTCATCAGACCAGATTTTTGATGATCCGCAGACGGACTACACCAAGGCCCTAATGGCGGCAGCCTTTGATCTTGAAACAGCACCCGAAGGTGTTGTGTCCAGCTAACGCGACAGTCCTGGCAGCCGCTTCACAGATGTAACAGGCCCGTCCGTTTGGGCTATCCGGGCAATGGCGGGCTCCACGGCTTCTTCGACGGTCTTCATGTGTGTTGCATTGGCATGAAGCAGCGTTGCGCCATCGGCCATGATGCCCACATGCCCCTTCCAGAACAGCAGGTCCCCACGCTGTAGTGGTTCACTATCAGGCATGGCGTTGCCAAGTGCTGCCTCCTGCATATCCGTGTCGCGCGGGCAGGTGATACCGGCCGCTTCCAGTGCGCATTGCACTAGGCCTGAACAATCCAGCCCCATGCTCGATCTGCCGCCCCACAGATAGGGTGTTTCCAAGAACTGTTCGGCGATTGACACATAGTCCGGCGCGAAAGTGTTTGTGGCTGATATGTGTTCACTGAAGATATGTCCGCCACCTGCAAGCGCGCTGAAGCGTTCCTGTGTCCCGGTGACAATAAGCGGCGAGTTAAGCGACACCCAGCCCTGCATGGGTGATTTGAGGTCTGGTTCGCTGTAGATGAAGCTGCGCAGGGCTGAGACACGATGGGTTGGTGTCACGGCGCCTGTCGTAAGGGTATCTAGCGATACGTAGCCAACATAGGCATCACGCTTCGACTGCACCCATGCAAATCCGTCAGCCTCGTCAAAAACAGAAACGCTTTCCCCGAAGAGCAGTTCCGTGTCGCGCGGTCCATCCACTTCCGGGCTGCGGCGCAAAGCTGTGACGGGGACTGTCACATGAGAGGGGCGACCGGATGCAAAGCGGGGCGCTTCTACCTGGCCCTTGAGAGCATCATCCGCCAGGTCATCACGAAATGCATTGAGGCGGGGGTCAAGAGCAGGACGCAGAGAGGCCATCAGATATCCTTGGCGTGTTTGGCAATCAGCTCGGCAAATTCTGAAAGATAAACGGATCCCTTTACCGTTCGCTGAACAAGCACGTTGCGGCGGTCATTGTCGTCGCGCTTGCGCTTGAGCAAATCAATCCGCCCCATGGCGTCCAATGCACGCGTGATGGCCGGTTTGGAGATATTGAGACCTTCTGACAACCCGCGCACTGTATGAGGCGGAGGCGACAGGTAGACGGTCAGCAAAATGGCCATCTGGCGCGAAGACAGGTCCGGCCCATCGTCGCGCACCGTGTCGGTCACAACATCATGCCACAGCTTTAAAGCTTCAACGGATTTGAGATCCATTGCGCCGCACGCCCCCTTCTCGGCTGTTGGGCTTGCGTCAGATCGGTCCCCCAAGAACCGGGCGCCAGCGCTCAACATGGTTAATCGTATCTCTCAGGGGCCGTGTACTGCAACCGCTTACGAAATGATTTTAACGCGACGTCGGTCAGCCATATCGCTTGGTCAACAGGCGGTAGAGCGCGCGCACGGCCTGTATGTCGCCACCAACCGGACGGCCTGGCGCGGCTTGGCATTCCATCCGTAGATATCAAAATGCACATAGGAGGTGGTCTCGGTCACAAAGCGGTTGAGGAACAAGGCCGCTGTGATGCAGCCCGCGAAGGGGCCGTCTGATATGTGGTTCACGTCGGCAATCTTGCTGTCCAGCCAGCTGTCGTAAGGTGCCCAAAGCGGCAGACGCCATACCGGGTCATGAGTCGAAGCGGCTGCGTCTTCCAGCTCGGCAGCAAATGCATCGTCCTTGGTAAAGAAGGGTGGCAGTTCGGGCCCAAGAGCCACGCGTGCAGCCCCGGTCAGTGTCGCAAAGTCAATCAGCAGGTCCGGTGTTTCGGTGTCAGCTTCAGCAAGGGCATCGCCCAACACAAGCCGGCCTTCCGCATCCGTATTGCCGATCTCGACAGTCAGCCCCTTTCGGCTTTGCAAAACGTCGCTTGGCCGAAAGGCATTGCCGGCCACGGAGTTTTCAACGGCTCCAATCAGAACCCGCAACCGGACATCAAGGCCGCGCTCCATGATCATGTGCGCCAGACCAAGGGCAGCGGCGGCGCCGCCCATGTCCTTTTTCATCAGCGCCATGAAATTGCCTGGCTTGAGATTCAACCCACCAGTATCGAAGCAGACGCCTTTGCCCACCAGCGTGATCTTTGGAGCGTCATTGCGGCCCCATGTGAGGTCAATGAGGCGAGGCGCGCCAGTGACCGCGCGCCTCG
>JBCBUN010000169.1:0-5132 GCA_039818145.1 Pseudomonadota bacterium | reverse complement strand
ATCGGAAAACCCGATGGATCCATTGTTGCTGAATGTCATTTTTTAGAACCCGCGTTTCTTATGATTTCGGCAGGCCGAGCACATGCTCACCCACAATATTGTGCTGAATCTCACTGGTACCGCCGCCAATGGTGGCCGAGAACGAATTGAGATAACCACGCTGCCAGACGCCATGCTCGTGGGCGTCCACGTCGCCTACATAATAGGCTGCCCGGGTGCCCTGAAGACGGGTGGCAAACTCGGCCATGTGCTGCATGAACTCGGTCGAGGCCAGCTTTGAGGACAGGGGAATGGACAGCGGGCGCTCCTGATTAAGGGGTGCCATGCCGGTGCGCGCAGATGACAGGCGCAGGGACCGGCTCTGCATCAACAGACCAACAAGCTCATCGCGAATGAGCGGGTCTTCAATGGCCGGCCTGCCGTTGTAGTTGGCGGTCTTGGCCAGTTCGACCACTTCTGTGATGTCAGGATAGGTCATGACATATCCACCCGGCTGGCCGCCGCGGGCGCCACGCTCATATTCGAGCGTGCGCATCGCCACTTTCCAGCCTTCGCCTTCTTCACCCATCAGGCAATCACCCGGAATACGCGCATCATTGAAGAAAGTCTGGGTGAAACCATACTCGCCCGTCAGTTTGCGGATTGGTGTCGTTTCGATGCCCGGCGCGTCCATCGGGGCAAGGAAGAAAGACAAACCTTTGTACTTGGTAGGCGCATCCGGATTGGTGCGCGCCAGCAGGATCATGTACTTGGCGAAATTGCCCTGCGTCGTCCAGATCTTGGAGCCATTGATGACCCACTCATCACCATCACGCACAGCCTTGGTCTGCGCATTGCCAAGGTCCGAGCCGTGATCAGGTTCGGAGAAACCCTGACACCAGATATCTTCCGCAGACAGAATGTTCTTGATGTAGCGCGCGCGCTCTTCTTCAGTGCCCATGTCCAGGATCAACGGCCCGGCCCAGTTGAGACCAATCGCGTTGAGCATGATCGGACCACTAGCGCGCCCCATCTCCTTGGTCGCGATGTTCTGGAACACTTCCGGCAGACCACGGCCACCATATTGCTCCGGCCAGTTGGCGCCCAGATACCCCGCAGCCCAGACCTTGTTCTGCCACTCACGCAGAAAATCAAACTGCTCCTGCGTACCCACTTCCATGAAGGTAAGCGGCAGCATGAAGCCCGGGTCCTTGGGTGTGTTCTCGGTGAACCATGCCCGCGCGTCGTCGCGGTACTCGTCCAGTTCGCTTTGAGTAGGATTGCTCACAGTCTTGTCTCCGTTACCAGGTATCAACAAAGGGACGGCGGCGCTGTCGAGACGCGGCTTCAACGGGCACTGTCTTGATGCCGTTGACAATCCATTTGCGCGTCTCAATCGGGTCAATCACCGCGTCAATTTCGTGGAGCGTGGAAACGCTCAGAGCCTTGCCGTGCTCGTAATAGGCAGCAAGTAGTTTTTCAAACAGCGCGTCGCGCGCCTCTGGGCTTTCTGCGGCGGCCAGTTCTTTTGAATAGCCAAGCCGCACAGCGCCTTCGAGGCCCATGCCGCCATACTCGCCCGTGGGCCAGGAGATCAGGAACACCGGCGACGTAAAACTGCCCCCGGCCATCGCTTGCGCCCCAAGCCCGTAGCCCTTGCGCAGACAGATCATGAAGAGCGGTACTGAAATGCTTGCGCCTGTCACAAGCATCGACGAGGCACGGCGCACCGTCGCCAGCTCCTCATGGTCCGGCCCGACCATGAAGCCCGGCGTATCACACAAGGACAACAGCGGAATGCCGAAGGCATCGCACAGCTGCATGAAACGCCCGGCCTTTTCGGACGCCTCCGCATCAATGGCACCACCAAGATGGTGCGGGTCATTGGCAAACAGGCCAAACGGACGGCCTTCAATGCGGACCAGCGAAGTAATCATCCCGCGCCCATAGCCTTCGCGCAGCTCAAGCACTGAGCCTTCGTCGGCAATAAGAGAGATGGCGTCACGCATATTGTAGACGCGCTTGCGGTCCTCCGGGATCACATGACGCAGCTTGCGCTGGTCTGCACAGGTCCAGCTATCGGTCTTACCCTGAAAGTAAGCCAAAAGCTGCTTTGCCTGCGCCACGGCATGCGCTTCATCGTCTGCCACCAGATCAACAACACCGTTGTTGGCCTGCACATCGATAGGTCCAACTTCGTCCGGCGCGTAGGTACCAAGACCACCGCCTTCAATCATCGCAGGCCCGCCCATGCCAATTGCGCTGGACTTGGTGGCAATCGTCACATCCGCGCAGCCGAAAATGACAGCGTTACCCGCAAAGCAGCGGCCGTTGTTGATGGCCACGCGCGGGGCAGCCCCTGATGACGCTGCAAAGGTCGCGAAGGTTTTTACATCAAGTCCTGTCGCCGACACATTGCGCACATCGGTGTCACCGGGTCGACCGCCACCGCCTTCGGTAAAAAACATCACCGGCACATGCCACTTGTCGGCAAGCTCCAGTACGCGGTCTGTCTTTTTGTGGTTGAAGTAACCCTGCGTCCCTGCAAGCACGGTGTAGTCATAGGCCAGCACAGCTGCACGGCTCGTGGTCTCGTCAAATGTATCGCCGTTGATGGCGCCAAAACCTGCCACCATGCCGTCGCCGGGTGTGTTGGCAATCAGATCATCCAGATCGCGCCGGTTGCGCTGCGCAGCCAGCACCATCTGCCCGTATTCAAGAAAGCTGTCGTCGTCGCACAGGTCTGACACGTTTTCGCGCGCCGTGCGGAAGCCGAGCTTATGGCGTTTGGCAACCGCAGCCTGGCGCTCATGGTCCAAAGTCTTGTTGATGCGCGCGTGCAACTCAGCAAGATCAGGACGGATGTAGTCGAGGTCGATATCAGCAGCCGCTGCATCTTCCGCATCTGCGTCATCCGTCGGATCAATGAAGAGAACCGCTGAACCTTCGTCCAGAACCTGACCGGCTTCAGCCGCCAGCAAACGCACGGTACCCGCCCGTGGCGCCGTCACACCGTGCTGCATCTTCATGGCTTCGAGCACAGCCACTTCCTGACCCGCCGTTACATGCTCGCCTTCCGCAACCATGATGGAAACGAGCAAGCCCTGCAGTGGAGCAGCAGCACCAATTGTCCCGTCGGGTGCGTCCATCTGGACAACAGTCTGCACAGGTGCGACCGCAGCATCCCCGCCAACTGTCCGCACGCCTGTATCGCTTGTGGCAGCCGCTACAAGCCTTGGACCCGCACGCTCAATCAACCGTGTGTCGACCTGCCAGTTTGAAACTTCGTCACTGGCCAGCAAAGCCCGCAAAAATGTCTGGTTGGTCTCAACACCACCGATAGCGAATTCACCAACGGCGCGATGTGCCTGACGCATCAGGCCCGACCAATCCTGATCGCCACGCCGAACGATGAGCTTGGCCAGCAGTGAGTCGAACTGAGGATTGGTCGCGTAGCCGGCAAAGCCGTGACTATCAACACGAATGCCCTGCCCACCGGGTGCATCAAACCGCGTCAGTGTCCCGCCCGCAGGGCGCACAGAGCCGTCGGCTTCCATGCTTTCCGTATTGACGCGCAGCTGAACAGCGGACGCTGTCGGCATCGGCAGCGCATCAAGTCCGCAATCGGCAACGCTCTCTCCGGACGCCAGCCGAAACTGCAGCGCCACCAGATCAAGCCCGGTGATTTCTTCCGTCACCGTATGTTCCACCTGAATGCGTGGATTGCATTCAATGAAATAGAACGGCGCATCGTCGCCGTCGCGTGTCGCATCAAGCAGAAACTCAATCGTGCCCAGGCCTTGATAGCCTGCTGCCTCACCAAGCTTGATAGCGGCGTTGAGCATGCGCGCCCGAAGCGCCGGAGCCAGACGCGGCGCTGGTGCCAATTCAATGAGTTTTTGATGGCGCCGCTGAATGGTGCAGTCGCGTTCCCACAGATGAGCAACGCTCTGGCCGTCGCCCGCGATCTGCACTTCGATGTGCCGGGCGCTTGGCAGATAGCGCTCCATGTATAGCGACCCGTCCCCAAAAGCACTATGCGCTTCAGCAAAAGCTTGCTCGAAAGCCGACGCAATCTCATCCGCACTCTGAATGATGCGCATGCCACGTCCACCGCCGCCGGCCACAGCTTTGAAGATACCCGGTGAGCCGTCGAGCGAAGCAAAAAAGGCCTGCGCATCGGCTTCGTTTGTAAGAACCGAAGATCCTTCAATCAGGGGAATGCCGTTCGTCTTGGCAAGATGTCGCGCCGCGACCTTGTCGCCAAGCTGTGCCAGTGTCTCAGCCTTGGGACCAATAAATGTCAGTCCGGCATCAGCGCATGCAGATGAGAGCTCTGCGCTCTCCGCAAGCAGCCCATACCCAGGGTGAATGCTGTCGCACTTTTCAGCCGTAGCGATGTCGATAATGGCCGACACATCAAGATAGGCAGCAACACCTGCGCCTTTCAGCTGGACAGACTTGTCCGCAATCTGGGTGTGCAGCGCGCTTGCATCGTCCGGTGCATAGATGGCGACTGTCTCAATGCCATGTGCCGCCGCCGTGCGCACAACCCGCACAGCAATTTCGCCGCGATTGGCAATCAGGCACTTATGATTCGAGGTCAAACTGGTGTCCCTGGCAGATATTTTTGTTTTTTCGGGCCGCATACTGGCAGGGCTTGGCCGCAATCAAAAGGGGCATTAGCCCCGGAATCCTGCGGACTTCACCAAGATCGACCGATACCAGCCCCTTGAAGATCAACCTCGATCACACTACCTGACATCTTGTCAGTTGGGCAAAAATACTGTTCTCTCAGTCACAAAGCGACATATCCCCGACGTAAAGCCTTACATGTCGGCGAAATCAGGTGGACCACATGACACTTCATGAGACTTCAATCACGGCCAAGCCGGAGCACATTGACGTGCTTATCATCGGCGCAGGCATTTCCGGCGTCGGCGCCGGCTATCACCTCAAGGCCAACAGCCCGGGCAAGAGCTTCGCCATCCTCGAAGGCCGCGAAACCATGGGCGGCACGTGGGACCTGTTCAAATATCCCGGCATCCGGTCGGACTCCGACATGTATACCCTGGGCTACTCCTTCCGCCCATGGACAGACCCAAAAGCCATTGCTGATGGCCCGTCGATCCTGAAATACGTCAAGGAAACGG
>JBCBUN010000168.1:0-5147 GCA_039818145.1 Pseudomonadota bacterium | reverse complement strand
AAGAGCAGTTCACCTCCTACATCCGTCGCTCCGAGCTGAGCCGTGATCGCGCTGACCAGCGTCCTGATCGCTACAATGTTGGCGACAAGATCGATGCCCGCGTGACCCAGATCGACAAGGCCTCGCGCCGCGTGTCCCTGTCGATCAAGGCGAAGGAAATCGCTGAAGAGAAGGAAGCCGTCGAACAGTATGGCTCAACCGACAGTGGTGCTTCCCTCGGCGACATTCTGGGCGCAGCTCTCAAGGGCAAGGACGACGAGTAGTCGTTTCGCACGCGAATGACGGGTCGCTGCTAGGGCGACACCGACAGACAAACGAAAAAGGCGGCAGGGAATGACCCTGCCGCCTTTTGCTTTTTAAGCACTGGAACTACGTATTTTCGTCCTTTCAGGCCTTGGAATCCCCATGGCCGAAATCGTGCGTCAAAATGACACTGTGTCAGTAATCCCTGTCCCTCAAAGGCAAGCAATCTATAAGCCCTTGATAATGCTCGCCTTGTTGCGCTCACGCAACTTGACGCCCCCTGCCTGCTCGGGCATCGTTGAGGCTTGGCACTAGGGACAAGGGCCGGATGATTAAGTCAGAACTCGTACAGCGGTTGGCGCAAGCCAATCCGCATCTGTATCAACGCGACGTCGAGCGTATTGTCGGCACGATCTTCGAGGAGATTGCGCAGGCATTGGCGAACGGCGACCGAGTGGAGCTGCGCGGCTTTGGCGCGTTCTCCGTCAAAACACGACCGGCACGCACAGGTCGTAACCCCCGTACCGGCGAGCCGGTGGAGGTTGAAGCCAAATCTGTGCCGTTCTTCAAGACAGGCAAGGAACTCCGCGAACGGCTGAACCGCCGCCCGCTGGGATCGGACGCTGCAGTGACCGAACAACCATCTGAAGCCGGCGAGCCGGACAATGATGATGTGCGGGATCTGGCGCCCAACCTGGCAGCTGGCGAGTAGCCTTCACGTTTCCTGCAACTGGGCAACGCGCCAGCATCCGCTGGCAGTGGTTCAATGCGCTTGGCTGGGGTAACATCCCGCCATGTTCAAAAGCCAATCTGTTTGAAAGCGATCTTGTAAGTGACGTTGAAGACCTGGTTCATTCTCTTTCCCTGCGTACTCATCGGCGTTGTGCTGACTCTGGCCAATATGGTGCCGGTACAGTTCAGCCTTGATCCCTTCTCATCCACCCGGCCTGCACTGGCATTCACCGTGCCGCTCATCGTGGTCATCATGGGTGCGTTTCTGGCCGGGCTTCTGGCCGGCGGCCTTGGCGCATGGGTTGGACAGGGCGGCCACCGCAAGGGCGAACGTCAGGCCAAGCGTGAACTGAAGCGTGTTCAAAAGCAGCAGGGCGCTGCCAATTCCAACAGCATTGATGGCGCGGGAACGGCTCTCGCCGTTGCAGGCGCAACCGTACCAGCCTTGCCGGACCAAACAGCAAATGCGTCTCGTCACGGCGGCTGAGATAAATCAGGCGCTCGACGTCCGCTCCTTGATGGAGCGGTTGCGTTCGGCCTTTCGTGACGACATTGCCAACCCGGCACGCACCCTTCACCACATTGAATCAAGCCTAGGGCCCGACGAGCCCGGTGCCGGCGACCTGATGGTCATGCCTGCCTGGGTGCGCGGCACGGCGCGCTCCGGCGACATGAGCGGTCGCCGCGGCTATATCGGCGTCAAGGTTCAATCGGTTTTTCCCGACAATCGCACCAAAGGAATTCCGTCTCTCACAGGCGTGTATGTGCTGATGTCCGGCCGCACCGGAGAGCCCCTAGGCCTGCTGGATGCCCCCACACTGACCGCATGGCGCACAGCGGCGGCATCTGCGTTGGCCGCGACATATCTCGCCCGGCAGGACGCCGAGCGGCTGTTGGTGGTCGGCAGCGGCGCGCTGGTGCCCCACCTCATCAAGGCCCATGCAGAAGCCCGTCCCATCTGCAATGTGCTGATCTGGAACCGTACACACGCTACGGCCCAGAAACTCGCCAAGCGCCTGAGCCGCCCAGACATGAAGGTTGCCGCAACAACGGACCTTGAAGGTGCCGTGCGCGGTGCGGATGTCATCTGCACCGCCACCGGCAGTACCCAGCCGCTGATCCGGGGGGGCTGGTTACAGCCCGGCGTACATCTGGACTGCGTTGGCGGGTACCGCCCGGACATGCGCGAGGTGGATGATGAGGTGATGTCGCGCGCCCGTATCTTTGTGGATACCCGTGAGGGCGCCATGAGCGAGGCAGGGGACATCATGGCCCCCCTTGAGAGCGGTGCCATCACGGTGGAAGACATCACCGCCGACCTGCATGACCTGGCGCGCGGCGAGCGGGCGGGGCGGCGCTATCATGATCAGATCACGCTGTTTAAGTCGGTAGGCGTGGCACTTGAAGACCTCGCCGCGGCAACCCTGGCGTTTGAGCGGACGTAAAACCCAAAATACAAAGCCTGACTCCGCGCTTTTCCCACGTTATGCTTTTCGCGACAGGCTGACGACCGCCACCAAAAGAGCGGCGCAGCTGGAGGAAACTGATGAGGGGAGGCGGGCCAATGAGCAACGCCATTACGATTGATCGGCTGACGCCGACCATCGGCGCGGAAATTTCCGGCGTCGATATGAGCCAGCCGCTGGGCAATGAGACCTTTGCCGCCGTCCATGATGCGCTGATGGCCCACGGAGTGATCTTCTTTCGCGATCAGGACATCACGCCAGCGCAGCACAAGGACTTTGCCAGCAAGTTCGGTCACCTGCAGGTGCACCCCTTTGCACCCAATCACAGCGAAGAGCACCCTGAGATCATCGTTATCGAGCATGGTCCAAAGCGCAAACCCGACCTCAATAACTGGCACACGGATGTGACCTTCATGCAGGAGCCGCCGCTGGGCTCAGTACTGCACGCCAAGATCATGCCGGAAACCGGTGGCGACACCATGTGGGCCAGCATGTACGCCGCCTATGAGGCCCTGTCCGACCGCATGCAGCGCATGCTGGGCGAACTGACCGCAGTGCATGACTATGAGCATGTATTTGGCAAGACTGGCCGGCTTTACCGAAATCAGGCTGATGGCAAGATGCAGGCAGAGCGCGAAAAACATCCGCCTGCGGAGCATCCTGTTATCCGCACGCACCCGGTCACAGGACGACAGGGCATTTTTGTAAATTCCAGCTTTACCACCCACATCAAGGATATGAAGCAGAAGGAGAGCGATGCGTTGCTGGCCTTCCTGCATGATCATGTGAAGCAGGCCGAATTCCAGTGCCGCTTCCGCTGGCGGAAAAACTCCGTTGCCTTCTGGGACAACCGTTGCACGCAGCACTACGCCATTGCCGATTACTTCCCTGAGCACCGGCAGATGCACCGTGTCACCATTGACGGTGACCGGCCCCAGTATCGGTCAGAGCACCGACCCAACTAACTCCCCCACCCAAGAAGAGGAAAGACAATGGAAGAACTCATCAACAACGTGACGGCGTCAGTAACCTATTCAGGTGATCTGCTTGCAGCGCTTTATGTCATGGCAGCCTGGACCGCCGTGACATGGATTCTCATGACCTTCGTGCGCCTTGGCGCCATGAATGCAGCGGGTCTGAAGCCGGACGATGCCAAGCACACGGATGCGTTGAACGTTCTGCCATCACGCCCCCGTCAGATGGCCGACAACTACAACCACCTGTTTGAAGTGCCGGTGATTTTCTATGCGGTTGTACTGGCCATTCTGGTCAGTGGCCGTGCAGACGAAATCCACATGTATTGCGCCTGGGGCTTTGTCGTCACGCGCGTCATTCACTCCATCTGGCAGTGGACCAGCAATGCGGTCGCCGTCCGGTTCCCGCTCTTCGCGCTGGGCTGGATCCTGCTCATGGTCATGATCGTGCGTGAACTGCTGGCAGTGCTTTAGTCAGCGGTTCCGCGAAACGAACAAGAGTAGCCCGATATCTCCGGAGTTGCTGGTGGGAGGCACCTGCAACTCCGGAAGCCGGGAAAGTACCAAAGAGGAAACTTCATCATGAAACTGGATCTCGCAAGCACCGCATTTCTGGCGCAACTGGCATCGTTGGGGGCGCCCGGGTTTCATGAGTTGGAGCCGGAAGAAGCGCGCCTTGCGGGTGGCCAGATAGCTGAATCCTATCCGCCCGGCCCCGATATGGCATCCGTGCGGGATGAGACCATTACAGGCTCAGATGGTGCGGACTTCCGTGTACGCGTCCTCTCGCCGACCAAAAGTCCGCGCGCGGCTATCGTTTTTTTTCATGGCGGCGGCTGGGTGCTGGGCGACATAGATCAGTACGACACCCTTGGTCGCCAACTTGCCAAACGCACAGGCGCTGCCGTGATCCTTGTCGATTATCGCAAGGCCCCTGAGCACCGCTACCCGGCGGCCGCCCATGATGCCTATGACGCGCTGATCTGGGTCGATGCCAACATCACGTCCATCGCTGGAAAGCGCGTGCCGATCATCGTGGCGGGCGACAGTGCTGGCGGTAATCTCGCCGCGGTGGTTGCACAGCGGGCAAAGGCTGAGAACGGACCGGACATCTCGCTGCAGCTTCTCGTCTATCCGGTCACCGATGGGGCGATGAACACACCCGGCTATGCCGACCCCGACAATCAGTTGCTGCTGAATACGCCGCTGATGGAATGGTTCTGGGATCATTACGCGCCGAACAAAAAGGATCGCGAAGAGCCCGGTGCGTCTCCCGCGCGTGCCGAAGACCTGTCTGGCCTGCCCCCGGCGCTCGTTGTGACCGCTGAATATGACGTGTTGCGCGACGAGGCCGAAGCCTATGGCGAAGCGATGCGCGCGGCAGGTGTTCCGGTCACGATCAAACGCTTTGACCGGCAGATGCATAACTTCTTCGCCATGCCGGGCCTGTTGCCGGCCGCTGCGACAGCGCTGGAATATGTCGGTCAGCAGATTGACAAGCATCTGGCCAAATCCAGCGAGGTTGATGCAGTGATCGTCGGTGCTGGATTTGCCGGCATGTATCAGCTTCACAAGCTGCGCCAGCAGGGCTTGTCGACGCGCGTGATTGAGCGAGCCGATGATGTCGGCGGCACATGGTATTGGAACCGCTATCCCGGCGCGCGGGTAGACATCGAAAGCAAGGCCTACTCGTTCTCGTTCGATGAAGAACTTGAACAGGAGTGGACGTGGA
>JBCBUN010000167.1:246-5148 GCA_039818145.1 Pseudomonadota bacterium | reverse complement strand
CCGACGAACTTCTTCCAGACCAGAGGCGAGTTTACGAGTTCAACCAGCAGGTTCTGCAAGGCGGGACCACAGGCCACGGGTTTGCCCCAACGGGCCTTGATGTAATTGGAAAAGCCTGTGACGTGACGGGCTTCTTCGCGAGTCTGGTTAGCCGCGTATTCCTGCGCGCCGGGATCCTTGAGGATGTGGCAGAGCGACGCCGACAGCGAAAGGGCGCCTGCTTCACCATGCAGAATGGAAGACAGGCTCCATTGGGTGTCGAGGTTGACGAGTTTGATTTTCTGCTTTTCGTCCAGCTTGTCGCCAATTGCCGTACGCAACTCGAAGCTTTGTTCCGGGTCGAACAGAAACTCCTTTTCCATATCGAACGGTGCCGAGAAGTCGATGTAACGGGTGTCCATCGGATCCCAGAAATGGTCATGAGTAGCTGAAATGATCTTGTCGAAAGCATCAGACCGGCTGCCATAACGATCGACTTCAATCATGGCTGCGAAATCATCCGGTGCGACTGCTTCATAGGCCGCATCAACGGTGAATTTCGTCTGGTCGTTCGCAGAATTGCTCACTCTCGTGTCCTCCAAGGGCAAAGCTGGCGGACTGCGCCAGCGCAGCGTCATGGGGACCGTTCGAGCAGTCCCTCATTTTTACATAGGCATGAGCTTACGCAGCTGCGAGGAGTTTGTGAAGAAGATGACGCTGCGTCATAAACGGCTGAAGTCTGTACTTCTTGAGGGCCGGCTATTTTGGCATGAAGTCGCAGGCACAACTCGTCGGGCAGGCGGCATCAAGTTCCTTCTTGCGAAGGGCGCACAGGCTATCAATCAGGTATTGGCCCAAGGCTGCGTTTTCGCCGCCATCCTGAGTAGCGCGTCGCATCGATGATGCATGAAGCCAGATGACGTTTGCACGTGGTGACAGTCCGGCTGACCGGATCTCTTCGACGTAAGTGCACAATGCGTCCGCAATACCTGCCTGAACCATGTTGCCGCATGACCCGCATAGGCCGCGCAGGTCGTGGGCGTGGAAGTATATTTCTTCCAGGTGGGCATCAGAGTACTCGCTGTGGCCATCTACCTTGAACCAAAGCTGCTCGACGGCGTCACGGATGCCGATCTGCGCATCGCTGATTGCAGCGGCGGTCGCCTTTGCCACCCGATCCGCCATGTTGGTTGTCAATCGACCCGGCATCTTGCCACCAACCAGACGGGCGAGACGGTTGCTTGGTTTAATGATCTCTACGGACATCACATGCCTCCGATCTCATTGCTGCCTTGCGCAGATCTTCCGGACATGTCCAAAACGCCTGCTGACTGCTGATAGTCGGCCAGCGAATGGCGCTGCGCTTTGCGTTGCTGGCCCATGTTGCCTGACTCAGTGAATGTGGGCGGTCCAATCCGCTGATCAGACTTGCGGCGATAGGGGCCGGAAAAATTCGGACTGGCCCTGCGACGACGGTTAGGCCCGAAATAACTTGGTGTACGGATGAATGGCCTTGGTTTGGATATGACCTGATTGATGCGGGAATAGAGGCCAGCAGGTGTTACCGGTTTTGCAAGATATTCGTTCACGCCTACATCCCGGGCACGCTCGACGCTGGCGCGGTTGTGGTACCCGGTGACCATGATGATGGGGACCAGTGGATTGGGACTATCTGCCGCGGTGCGGACCAGGTGCACGAAGTCAAACCCATCGAGTGGCTGCATTGCCGCGTCGGTGATGATGATGTCGGGGGGGAAGTCGCGCATAAGCTCAAAGGCTTCCGAGCCGTCCGCGGCCATCTGAATTTGCTCAAACTCCATGGCGCGCAGGATGGCGCTGTAGAGATTGCGCATGAACAGATTGTCCTCGACGATGAGGAGATGTATTCGGTCAAAACGCAATTCAGACATGTGTGTCGACCCCCAGGACGAACAGTTTCAGGTCCAGTTGCGTTCAGGGTACGGAACACACGTTAAAAGTGTATTAGGTAGAACAAGGGAGTTGTCCCACCCGAAAATGGCTGAAAACAGGGCTTCTAGCGTTTTGGGGGTTGTACTCTGGCGGCCATGAGGGCGGCATCGACCTCGAAGCGCGCGGCAAAAGTGCTGGTCTGCTGGATCGCTGTCGACAGGGCGCGGGCTATGGTTTCGCGTTCCTCCGCCGTTGCAAACGCCATCTCCGGCGGCGGCAGATCTATGCCGTTTGGATTATCCGCGGTGGAGACAGAGGCGTTGACCCCGGGGATGATGGCCTTGGCGCGGCCTGACCCATCAAGGGGGACTTCCAATTGTCCGCCCAACCCATCCAGCAAATTGGTCCGCCCGGCATAGGCAGTACTTGCGATGCGGGTGATGTCGTCACGCAGTTCGTCATAGCGTTCTGCAAGCAGGGCCCGCGTGCCGTTTTCCTCATCTGCCTGGCCACCGGTTTCGCCAGCAGCAGGTGCGTCGGCGGCATCAAGGAGTTCCTGGGCGTCTGCGAGTTTGTGGGCGATGGCATCCAGAGACAGGACGGCGGCCTCGAGGGTCTCGATGGCTGCAATGGCAGCAGCCAGATGAGGCGCGCGGACTTTTTGGTCGTGGGGTGTGGACTTGAGACGGATGAGGGCCTTGCGCCCCTTGGCGAGGGCAAGATGGCGATCTGCCTTGCGGCGCCGGTGAGCCGCTTTGGGATTCGCGAACTCTTCCAGCGCTTCAAAGGCTGTTCGGGCGAGGCCGGACGGGGAACGTTCAAGAGCAATCATACGGATTAGCCTATGCCCGCCTTATTAGGGCCCTGCTAAGCTGCTTGCATACATTCGATCGAATTATCGATCATATTTGAATCATGTCGGGCGCCTTTTCGCATAAGGAGGCCCGATGGCAGCGGGGTAGGGCTTTGGCGGGCATAGTGAAGAACCGGTTTGTACAGCCTGTCGTCCATCTCGCGTTGAAGCTGGCTTATGCCGTATGGAAGTTCTACGCCGCCATTTTTCGGCCCGTGACGCTCGGGGTGCGGGCCCTGGTGCTGAACGATCAGGGCCATGTGCTGTTGATCCGGCATACGTATGCACCGGGCTGGTTCATGCCCGGCGGCGGCGTTGGACGCGATGAAACGCTGGAGGCGGCGACCGCCCGAGAACTCTATGAAGAAGCAGGCATCCGCGCGATCGGCGACATGAACCTTGTGGGCGCCTATGCGAACTTCCTGCAGCTCAAGTCCGACCACGTCATTGTCTATGAAGTGCCGGAGTGGGAAGAGGCGGGCGATGCACCGCATGCGGACTTTGAAATTGCGGAGGCGGGTTTCTTTCCGCCGGACGCGCTGCCTGAGGGGACGACCCCGGGCACGCGTCAGCGGCTGGACGAGTATTTCTCCAACCGCCGACCCACGACCTATTGGTAAGTCACCCTAATTGGCGGCATGCACCGGCGGACGTCGATGCGCCCATGGCTGCGCGCGTTCAAGCTGCCCTGCGAGCTGGAACAGTGTTGCTTCGTCGCCAAAGGGACCGGTGAACATCATGCCGACCGGTAGTCCGTCATCGGTCCAGTGCATCGGAACCGACATGGATGGTTGCCCTGTCATATTGAACAGCCCGGCAAACGGCATGTAGCGGGCGTTGATGTCTATGTATGCGCCAATATCGTCGCCATCCATGTTGACGGTGCCGAGCGGGACAGGCGGCAGCGCAAGGGTCGGCGACAGCAGCACATCATAGTCGTTCATGAAGGCTGCGACCTGACGGCTGAACTGATGGATAAGCAGGGTGCCCCGCGCCACATCCGTGCCGCTCAGGCTGCGCCCGTTTTCAGCGATGGCCCAGGTGATGTTTTCAACTTCCTGCTGGGCGACGGGCCGTCCCAGTGCCTCGCCGCGCATGTCCAGTGCCAGGGCCGTGCTGCTGGCGATCAAGCCAATCTGCGCGACTGTCATGTCATTGGGGTCAATGGCGGGTGCGGCCTGTGTCACCGTATGTCCGAGGGACTCCAGCAGTTTGACAGTCGCTTCAAGGCCGGCGCTGACGTCGGCATCTGCACTATTGCCATTGGGTCCGGTGTCGGTGACTGCGATGCGCAACCGGCGTGGTTCGATGCTGACTTCCTCGCGGAAGGGCCGCTTGGGCTCCGGGCAGGAATAGGGATCACCGGGGGCGGGGCCTGAGGTAGCATCCAGAAGCGCTGCGTTGTCGCGGACAGTACGGCTGACCGCATGGCTTGCCGACATGCCGCCCCAGCCTTCGCCGCGATCTGGCCCCAATGGGGTGCGGGCGCGTGAGGGCTTCATGCCGAAGAGGCCACAGGCGGATGCGGGAATGCGGATCGAACCGCCACCATCTGACGCATTGGCCAGAGGCAAAACACCGGCCGCCACAGCTGCAGCGGCACCACCCGAAGAGCCGCCCGGCGAATGATTGGTGTTCCACGGATTATGGGTCGGCCCGTAGAGACGGGGTTCGGTTGTGCCAGCCAGACCGAACTCGGGGGAGTTGGTCTTGCCGAATATGACAAGGCCCGCCTCCTTGTAACGCTCGGTCAAGGTGGAATCATGATCCGCCACATTGTCCTTGAAGGCACCGGAGCCAAAGCTCGTCACGGTGCCTGTCATCAGCAGGTGCAGATCCTTGAGCAAAAAGGGGACGCCTTTGAAAGGTCCGTCCGGCAGGCCCGCGTCAATGGCTGCACGGGCTTCGTCATAATGTTTGAGAGGCACGGAGTTGAGGGTGCCGTCGACTTTCTCCAGACGTGCGATGGCTTCATCCAGCAATTCTGTCGGCGTCACTTCCTTTTTGGCGACAAGCTCTGCCAAGCCCAAAGCGTCGTAATCGTCATATTCCTTGAAGCCCGCCATAAATTTATCTCCCTGCATTGCTATGAATTGCTGCTTGGGCGCATCTTACTGGCACATTTTGGTATGAGTCACGGTAACCGCGCCGCAAGCCTT
>JBCBUN010000167.1:0-236 GCA_039818145.1 Pseudomonadota bacterium | reverse complement strand
GGGCTGGGTAGAATATGTTGATGAGTTATGTGCTGGTTCTCGGCGGACTGACGTTGCTGGCGGTCGGCGGTGAAGCCTTGATCCGAGGGGCGGTGGCCCTGGCGGAACGCCTGTCCATCTCTCCTGTATTTGTCGGCCTCACCGTGGTGGCCCTTGGCACATCTGCGCCGGAACTGACTGTTGCCATCAATGCATCACTGGCAGGCACACCGGACATTGCCGTCGGCAGTGTCATT
>JBCBUN010000166.1:0-5156 GCA_039818145.1 Pseudomonadota bacterium | reverse complement strand
CTGAGAACAGCTCCTCACACACCTTGATGTGCGGGTCCATGGATCCACCGACGTCAAAGAACAGCAATGTCTTGATGGTGTTGCGGCGTTCGGGGATCAGCTTGATATCAAGATAGCCGCGGTCGGCCGTCGACTTGATGGTGTGATCCAGATCCAGCTCTTCGGCGGCCCCTTCGCGGGCCCACTTGCGCAGACGGCGCAGGGCGACCTTGATGTTGCGGGTGCCAAGCTCGATTGAATCATCGAGGTTCTTGTACTCGCGCTTGTCCCACACCTTTACGGCCTTGCCGTGGCGGCCTTCCTTCTGGCCGATGCGCACGCCTTCGGGGTTGTAGCCTTCGGCGCCGAAGGGGGAGGTGCCGGCAGTGCCGATCATCTTGTTGCCGCCTTCGTGGCGCTTTTCCTGTTCCTCGAGGCGCTTCTTGAGCTCCTCCATGATCTTTTCCCAGCCACCGAGAGCTTCGATCTCAGCCTTCTCTTCTTCGGTGAGGAACTTTTCAGTGAGGGCCTTCAGCCAGTCTTCCGGAATCTCGGAAACATCACCTTCGCCTAGGCTTTCAAGGCCCTTGAAGACGTGACCAAACACCTGGTCAAACTTGTCGAGGTTCTTTTCGTCTTTCACCAGAGCCGAGCGGGAGAGGTAATAGAAATCCTCAACCTCGCGATCGATCACTTCGGCATCCATGGCTTCCAACAGTGTCAGATATTCGCGCAGGGAAACCGGCATGCCGGCATTTTTCAGCTCATGGAAGAAGTTGACGAACATGGTGCGTAGCCTCGGCTTTGGTGGTCACGGCTGTAACTGGATATAGGGTTTCGAAAGGAAACTCTCATGGTGCGCATTTTGATGCAAGAGGACACAGAAACCGCGGTATTTGGCCCAAACATCACGTCAGCGCGCCGGGGTTTTGCGGATCATCTGGTCCAGCTGGTTCATGAAGCGGGACCGGGCGCCTTTGGAGAACTGGGCATTGCCGCCGGTTATGACGCCGGTTTCGCGCAGGTGTCGGTTGAGTTCGCGCGAGGCGAGGGCAGAGCCGATGTTTTGCGGTGTGAAGGCGCGTCCATCTGATCCCAGAACCTGCGCGCCTTTCTCCAGACAGCGGGCAGCCAGGGGGATGTCAGCGGTAATGGCGATGTCGCCCTGGCCGATTTCGTCCGCAATCCAGTCGTCCGCTGCATCGGCGCCGTCGGACACCAGAATGTTTTTGACCAGCGGGTGGTTGCCGGTGCGCATGCCGGAGTTGGAGACAAGAAACACCTGCAGATTGTATCGCTCGGCGATGTTGATGGTTTCGGTCTTCACCGGGCAGGCGTCGCCGTCAATATAGATCGCGGTCATGCAGTCTTCCGTGCAAAGAGGATGATCCATCCGGTGGTTGTACCGTCATATCCAATGCCTTCGCCGGCATCGTAGGTCACATCCATCCAGTCTCCTGACCTCGCCATTGCGTTTTGCAGATCCGTTTGGGTGGGGAAATTGTAGTACCGCCCAAGTTTGTCGCGTCCTTCAGGCTGGCCGGTTTTGAAGCTGGCGTGGAAGATGCCCTGCGCGCGGAGACTGCGATGGATGCGGCCGATGAGGTCCGGCAGACTATCAAGCGGCGCATGCAGCAGGGAGGCGTGGGCCCAGACGCCATCAAATGCATCGATGTCTGCGAGTTCGTCGAAGCGCGCGACGCGAACCGGTCTTACAAGGCGTTTGCTGGCGATCGCGGCAAGGCCCGCTGACCCATCCATTGCTGTCACATGGTGCCCCTTGGCTTCAAAGGCGGCGGCGTAATGCCCATCCCCGGACCCAAGGTCCAGTACGTGGGCCGTTGAGGGCAATGCGGCGGCGAACCGATGGAAAGATGCCGGCATCTCGGCAGGACGCGCCTTTGCCGCGTAGGTCTCGGCTTCCGCGTCATAGAATGTCAGGGTCTGTGAGTCGCTTTGGGTGTTCATCTTCATGACCGTGTCGTGCTGCGGTGCATCCTAGCCGAACCGCTTTAGGTGCCCTACGTTTCTATTGGAAGAATCAACCAGGGAGCGGGAGAACAATATGGTTGGAATGGGCTGGATTTTGACAATCGTTATTGGGGGGCTTGCTGGCTGGATTGCCGAGAAGCTGATGAAAGCCGACCATGGTCTGCTGACTAACATTCTGCTGGGCATTGCCGGCGCGGTGGTCCTCAATTTTATTCTGGGTCTTCTTGGCATTGCCTTTGCTGGCATCTTTGGACAGCTCATCATCGCTGTCGCCGGTGCATGTGGCCTCATTTACGGCTACCGGATGATCCGCTCCTAGCGCGGCGTCAGAGATTTTTTCATTTCCTGAACGGCGGCAGCACGCAGTGTTGCCGCCGTTTGTGTGTAAGCCTCACGCGGCAGCGCGGCCAGTTTTTCAGCCGCTTTGAGCGCTGCGGCATCTACATCGTCAACCAGCTCATCCAGAAATCCGGCAGCAAGCGCTTGCTCGGGTCCAAACAGATGCGCGTGGGCAGTGGCTCTGGTGAGCCAGTTCGGGTTGAGGCGATGCTGGGCGAGAGCGATTGGCAAGCCGGGCAATGGCATGCCGATGCCTACCTCGGAGAAACCAATGAGATAGTCATCAGCCGTGCCTATCCGCATGTCGGAGACCAGCAACAACATCGCTCCGGCGGCGACCGCATGACCTTCCACCTGAGTAACGATCCTCAGATGCGAGGTGAAGAGACGTAACAGAAGCTTGCCCATGGCATTGAGCAGACCTGCTGCCGCCGCTTCTCCTTCCGCAAGGATTGCGTTGTCCAGGCCCACACAGAAGGCGCCCTGCGACTTGCCCTTCAGGATGATTGCTTCAACTGACGCATCCTGTTCTGCCTGCGTCACAGCTGCATCAAGTGCGGCTATGGCATCCGGCGTCAGCGCATTGGGGCCTTTGCCGTCAATGGTGATGGTTTGGATACGCGACAAGGTCAACCTCACTGCAGTTTCAGGCCAATGTTAAATCGGGTGTTTTGGAATATGCGAACAAAAAAAGGCCGGAGCAGTTGCTCCGGCCTTTGTCGTTCTGGATCTCGATGTCGCTGCTAGTTGCGTTCGCGGCGGGCAAGGAACGCCAGGCGCTCAAACAGGTGCACGTCCTGCTCATTCTTGAGCAGGGCGCCATGCAGCGGTGGGATGAGCTTGGAGGCATCGCGCTCACGCAGGGTCTCGGGCGACACATCTTCGTTCATGAGCAGCTTGAGCCAGTCAAGAAGCTCTGACGTTGACGGCTTCTTCTTGAGGCCAGGCACATCGCGCATTTCGTAGAAGACGTCGAGGGCTTCCTTGACGAGGCGCTCCTTCAGATTGTCGAAGTGTACGTCAACGATCTGACCCATCGTGTCCGCATCCGGGAACTTGATGTAGTGGAAGAAGCAACGGCGCAGGAAAGCGTCAGGCAGCTCTTTTTCGTTGTTGGAGGTGATGATCACGATGGGACGTTCTTTCGCCTTGATGACCTCATCGGTCTCGTAGACGTAGAACTCCATGCGATCGAGTTCCTGGAGCAGGTCGTTCGGGAATTCGATGTCGGCCTTGTCGATTTCATCGATTAGCAGAACGACTTTCTCGTTGGTGTCGAACGCTTCCCAGAGCTTGCCCTTGTTGATGTAGTTCTTGATGTCCTTGACGCGCTCGTCGCCCAGCTGGCTGTCGCGCAGACGGGTAATCGCATCGTACTCATACAGGCCCTGATGAGCTTTGGTGGTGGATTTGATGTTCCACGTGATCATGGGAACGCCAAGGGACGTGGCGATCTGTTCGGCCAGCACGGTTTTACCGGTGCCCGGTTCGCCCTTCACGAGCAGTGGGCGCTCGAGGGTAATGGCTGCATTCACGGCGACACGGAGGTCCTCGGTCGCCACATAGTCTTTGGTGCCTTCAAAGCGCATCAACAAGTCCTGCCAGTTGTTTTGGTAATAAGTCAGTAAGATTTTCGAACGGGCGCAAACCTAAGGGGGCAAGCGCTGCGGGGCAAGCGGCATGACGCCGTGTCATTTGCGCGAAATTGCCCGGCAAAAGCTGCCGCAAGGGGCAGAAAGTGCTGCGCCTGCGAGGGCACGTACCCTCCCAAGGCATTGAAAATAAACAATAATCCGTCTGGCCCGGGGCTTGCTCATGTGTGTCTGAATTAATCCGCATGCCGCTTTGGCGTGCATGCCATGTGTCAGTCCTCTGGAGGGATCCGATGACAATCTTCGGTGCAATGACCACCGCCGTGACCGGCCTCAAAGCCAATTCCAAGGCTCTGGGCCATATCTCGGACAATATCGCCAACTCGCAGACGATCGGGTTCAAGCGTACAGAAACCAATTTTCGTGACCTGGTAACCTTTGCCACCTCGCGGAACAATGCGCCGGGTACGGTGCTGGCTGAGGCCCGCTTCACCAATACGGTGCAGGGCGCTCTGGAAGCAGCGCAGGTGCCGACGCACATGGCCATCAATGGCGATGGGTACTTCATGGTGTCGGAGCGGGTTGCCACGCTGGACAACAAGCCGGTGTTCAACCAGATCGATTACTACACCCGCCGCGGTGACTTTGAGGTGGATCGGTTCGGCTATCTCCAGAATGGTGCCGGCTACTACCTTCAGGGTGTGAAGATCAATCCGCTGACGGGCAACAAGATTGGTGACGTGCCAAGCCGTATTCAAATCGAAAGCGATTTCATCTCGGCCAAGCAGTCCACCACGATTGACTACACCGCCAACCTTGCATCCTTCCCCAAGACAGTTGTGGCTGATGCCAACACTGCCAACTCGGAACTGATGCTGGATGCGACCTTCACGAACAACCCCTCCACATTTGGTGGTGACGGCTTTGTGCAGGCGCAGGACGAACAGCTCTTCCTGGACCGTTCGCTCGCTGGTGGTGCCATCACCACTTACGACTCGATCGGTAATCCAGTGAATGTCGAGCTTCGCTGGGCGAAGGTGAACAACGCAGCCAATGGTGCCGGTCAGGCCGGTGGTGCGGACACCTGGAACCTGTTCTACCAGACCAGCACGACGGCGACGGGCACGGCTGCCAAATGGAACAACGTAGGCCAGGCCTATGTGTTCAACACCTCCGGTGTCGCAACGCCTGCGGTTACGTCGGCCACGATCACCGGTTTGACGGTTGATGGCATCAACCTGGGCAACATCACGA
>JBCBUN010000165.1:0-5171 GCA_039818145.1 Pseudomonadota bacterium | reverse complement strand
GTGCAAAGCGTTGGCATCTGCCTCGGAATAGACGGCAATGGTGCGCAATCCCATGGACCGAGCAGTTTCAATCACGCGGCAGGCAATCTCACCGCGGTTTGCAATAAGAACAGATGTGATCATTGCGCCCGCCGTTTTGGCTTTGTTGTTTTGTGTGGAGTGTTGATCATGAGCCCGCCCTACATCCGGAAGACGCCGAAACGATCCGGCGCATGAGGATTGCGGATTGGCGCGTTCAAAGATGCAGAGATGGCAAGTCCGAGCACCATGCGCGTGTCCTGCGGCGCAATAATGCCATCGTCCCAAAGGCGCGCTGTGGCGAAGTAAGGATGTCCTTCTTCTTCATAGGCCTGGCGGATCGGGGCCTTGAAGGCCTCTTCTTCATCTGCGCTCCACTCTTCGCCGCGCGCGTCCATGCCATCGCGTTTCACAGTTGCAAGCACGCTTGCCGCCTGCTCTCCGCCCATGACGGAAATACGCGCATTGGGCCACGCGAACATGAAGCGTGGCGAATAGGCACGGCCGCACATGCCGTAGTTCCCCGCACCATAGGACCCGCCGATAATGACCGTGAACTTTGGAACCTGCGCCGTGGCAACAGCGGTCACCATTTTGGCGCCATCCTTGGCGATGCCGCCCGCCTCATATTGGCTGCCGACCATGAAGCCGGAAATGTTCTGCAGGAAGATCAGCGGAATGCCGCGCTGGGAGCACAGCTCAATGAAGTGAGCCGCCTTCTGCGCACTTTCCGAAAACAGGATGCCGTTATTTGCCACGATGCCAACGGGGTATCCCATCAACCGGGCAAAGCCAGTGACGAGCGTGGTGCCATAGAGTTTCTTGAACTCGTCAAACTCCGAGCCATCAACCAGCCGCGCTATCACTTCCCGCACGTCATATTGGGTCGTCAGCGTTTCCGGCACGACGCCAGCGAGCTCAGCAGGATCATAGAGAGGCGCGCGAGGCGCTTTAGTTTCGACCTCGCAAGGCTTGCGCGTGTTCAGATTGCTCACAATCTGCCGGGCAATTGCCAATGCATGGGCATCGTCTTCCGCATAATGATCCGTCACGCCGGATTTGCGTGAATGCACATCCGCACCACCCAGATCTTCAGCGCTCACGACTTCACCGGTGGCCGCTTTTACAAGCGGCGGACCGCCCAGAAAAATCGTGCCCTGATTGCGCACAATGATGGTCTCGTCAGACATGGCCGGCACGTAGGCACCCCCAGCTGTGCACGACCCCATCACGACTGCGATCTGCGCAATGCCTTCGGCCGACATCGTTGCCTGGTTGAAGAAGATGCGCCCGAAGTGTTCGCGGTCCGGGAAGATGTCCGCTTGATTGGGAAGATTGGCCCCACCGGAATCCACCAGATAGATACACGGAAGTCGGTTCTCACGCGCCACTTCCTGCGCACGGAGATGCTTCTTCACGGTGACCGGGTAGTATGTACCACCTTTGATGGTCGCGTCATTGCACACAATCATGCATTCGCGACCAGACACGCGCCCTATGCCGGTGATGATCCCTGCCGCATGGATGTCGTCGTCGTACATGCCATTGGCGGCAAGCGGCGACAGTTCAAGAAACGGAGTTCCCGGGTCAAGCAACCGGGCAACACGGTCCCGAGGCAACAGCTTACCGCGAGACACATGTCGTTCCCGCGAGCGTTCGTTGCCTCCCAATGAGGCCTGCGCTGTCTTTGCTTCAAGGTCAGCCAGCAGGCTCTGCATGGCCGCCGCGTTTTCCTTGAAACCGCTACTCTTGGTCTGGATGGACGATTTAAGCTTCGGCATGGTCCCTGAAACACTTCCTGCGCCAGCGTCTTTTGTTTCTGCGCCAGCTTCAAAATGCATCTGAATCTAACAGATGTGTATGGCAAGGGAGCATAGGCCCAAACCGCAAGCAAGTGATGTGTCACATACTAGCAATGCGCAGGAAACCGCCGGTTTTGCGTAGCTCCGTCGCGATCCCCAACTCCTGTAGCCGCAGGTGAAAACCATCCGACAAGGCGCAGTCGCGTTGCACTGGTGTAAACCGCTCCGCCAACGCCACTCAAAGCCCGATTGAGGGCAAATAAGGCAAGCCCCGAAAGACATTGCAAAAATCGCCAAAAACGAGCATGGTCCCAGTGCCTATTCGACTTCTCTGGCCTCCTCCGACGACGTCACCCAACAAAGACGCAATCAGGGCTTTCGGCAAGGGGTTGCGAATGCCCGTCCAGGCATGTTGCCAAGGACGGTACAAGATCGCGTGACGATCGGAATTGAAGGACTATCAAGATGCAGGGAACCGTTAAGTGGTTCGACATGAAAAAGGGCTACGGATTTATCCAGCCTGACGATGGCGGCAAAGACGCCTTCGTGCACATCACAGCTGTTCAGGCTGCCGGACTGGCAAGCCTCGACGAAGGCCAGGTCGTGGAGTTTGAACTCCAGGAAGGCCGCAACGGCAAGATGTCTGCCGAGAACCTGAAAGTTGCTGGCTAATTAGCCTCCACTCCAGGATTTGACGAATTCGCGGCCCGGACGCTTCCTGCGTCCGGGCCGTTTTCGTATCCGCTGTCCAGCGGCACATGAAGCACCACTATTCCGCAGGTTCACATGGCCCTGTCCCTCTTCGCCAAAAGCGATGCATTCAACAGTGGCTTTCTTCCGCCCGAAGATGGTCACGAGATCTATTACGAAGAGTGCGGCAATCCCTCAGGCGAACCATTGCTGTATCTCCACGGTGGTCCGGGCAGCGGGTTTTCCACTGATATTGCTCAGCTGATTGATCCCGAACGCTATCGCATCATTTTGGTGGATCAACGCGGCTCCGGCAGGTCGCGCCCGCATGGATCAATCGAGGCCAACACCACCCCGCATCTGATCCATGACATTGAGCGGCTGCGCACCCATCTGAAACTGGACCGCTGGGTTCTCTTTGGCGGCTCATGGGGTGCAACCCTCGCGGTTGCAACCGCCATGGCGCATCCAAAACGCGTGACCCGAATGGTCCTGTACGGGTTGTTCCTGTCACGCCAAAGCGAACTCAAGGCGCTGTACTACCCCGATGGTATTGCAGCGGCTTTGTTTCCGGATGTCTTTGCCGAGTTTCTGAAACCACTCGCACCCACACAGCACAAAAACCCCATCGCGGCTTATGCGGCATTGTTTGCAGACACCGACAATGCCAAACGCCTGGATGCCCTGCACCGATGGACCGCTCTTGAGAAGGCCGTCTCGCGGTTGGTCGTTGACACAACGCGCTTGTCAGACGAGTTGGCAGACCCTGACTTCGTTCTCGCCCATTCCCTGATTGAAAATCACTACTTCCAGCATCACGGCTTTATCGACGGCGATGACATCCTCAAACAGGCGGCAACAACACTTGCTGATATCAAGATTGATCTGGTGACCTCTCGCTACGACATCGTATGCCCACCCCAGACAGCATTTGATTTTGCCCGTGCCGTCCCACACACCAACCTGACGGTCGTGCCGGACGCCGGGCACACCTGGCGCGACCCGTCCAACACGCAGGCCCTGCTGGCCGCCCTTAACCCTCATCTTCTGAAAGACACCCCATGAGCTCTTCCACCCCGATCAAGCCACCCTCCAAACCAGGTGCATGGAAAGTCCTTTCAGAAGAAATCGTTTTTGAAACGCCCTACATCCGCGCTCGTCAGCAACGGTGCGAAACCATGCGGGGCGCCATCGTCGACCCGTATCACGTTTTCGATCTGCCAAACTGGGCAGCAATGCTGGCCATCACGCCGGACCACAAGGCGGTGCTGGTCCGCAACTACCGACACGGCTCGCAGCGCGTGATGCTGGAACTGCCCGGCGGCATCATTGATGATGATGATCCGAACACAGAGCATGCAGTTGCCAGAGAGCTGCGCGAGGAAACCGGGTATGCGGCCGAGCGCGTGTTTGCACTACCGCCCATACACCCCTACCCCGGTCGGTTCCGCCAGATGGCCTATCCGTATCTTGGAATTGGCGCTGTCAAAGCCCATGAGCAGGCCCTTGAAGACGATGAAGACCTGGAAGTCATTGCCATGCCACTACGCGACGCGTTCCGGGCATTTGCCGATGGCAGCACCGACATCGCCATAGCACATGCGGGAATCATGCTGTCCGCACGTCATCTCATAGAAACCACGCCGGATCTCTCCGCTTTGCGGGCGCACATCTGAGAATGATGGGCCCTGCTCTGATTGTGATCAGAAACTCGAGATATCTTTGAGCTGAAACCTCAGCTTTTCGGCCATTTTTCTGGTCCACTCATACTTTCGGGTGATTGCGAGACTCGGTGAAACCGCCACTTTCCGACACATGCACCATCGGTGCATCCGGGGATCAAAGTGTACGGGGCCACCATGAGTTCGAATTCCAAGAGTCAGTCAGTAGTCTGCAGCACAATGCGCGGCGCACTGCTGTGCGCCGCATTGGGCACCACGGCGCTCACCACGCTCACGGTAGCGCCCGATGCAGCCCATGCAGCCTGCGTAGCCGGGGCAGGTGTCGTGGGTGGTCCCACATCATTCAACGTGAATAACACGGCAGTACCGTTGAACCTGACAAACGATTGCCCGGCGCCGGGGGTGTCAAACATCGCAACAGTATTACCCGGCAACACCGTTACAACCGCTGTCAACGACGCCATCAACACCGGTGCATTGCAGTGGGAAGTTAACAATCAGGGGACCATCACCTCCGTAAACAATATCGGCGTATTTTACGCCGCCGCAAACGGCGTCGTCACAAATTCCGGCACGATCAATGGCATCGTCGCAGTGTCATTCAACGGTGGCGGTAACAGTACATTCACGAACAACGCCGGTGGAATTGCGAACGGGAACTTGGGCACAACCATAGTCTTATCCGGTACCGGCACTGTGACCAACCATGGCGCAATCAATGCCCCAGGTTTTGGCAACGCGGTCTTCATCGGCGCGGCCGGAGGTATCGTCAACAATACGGGCACTATCACTTCAACAAACGCCCTCGGTGTGTCGACTTTCGGTGGTGGAACAGTCACCAACGCACAGGGCGCATCAATCACGTCTTCAGCCGGCAGCGTTCAGTTCACCACTACCGGCGGAACGTTTATCAACGCCGGCACCGTAACCAGCAATCTGACGAACACAGCTTTCATTGGCAGTGGTGATGGAGACATCG
>JBCBUN010000164.1:0-5185 GCA_039818145.1 Pseudomonadota bacterium | reverse complement strand
GGCTGCTCGCTTGGGCGACATCGATGGTGGAGAAGGCCGGCTTACCGCGTTAGGCAAGTCAGTAGAAAAGGCGCGCGATGCCTATATCGCAAAAGCGAAAGCGCTATCTTCTGCGCGTAAATCGGCCGCTAAGAAACTTGATGCCGCCGTCGTTAAAGAACTGCCGCCGCTCAAGCTGGACAAGGCACGTTTTCGGACCGAGATAGACGTGTCCCCCTTTGATGAAGGTGGCCCAGAAGGCATCGACAAGGTTCGGTTTGAGGTAGCAACGAACCCCGGTGCGCCCTTTGCCCCGTTGGCCAAAATTGCATCCGGCGGTGAGCTTGCGCGGTTTATGCTCGCGCTGAAAGTTTCACTCGCGGCGCGAGGTGGCGCACCAGTGCTTGTCTTTGATGAAGTAGATGCGGGCGTCGGTGGTGCGGTGGCGCAGGCGGTTGGCGACCGGTTGGCACAGCTTGCTGACAAGGTGCAGGTGCTTGTGGTGACCCACAGTCCGCAAGTGGCAGCACAGGCAGACAACCATCTGAAGATCGAGAAGCGCATGAACGGCAAGGCAAAATCCAGCCTGCCGGCAACGCATGTTGACCATCTGGAGAGTGATGCGCGCCGTGAAGAAATTGCTCGCATGCTTGCAGGAGCGACCGTGACAGACGAAGCACGGGCAGCGGCTGATCAGCTGATTGGAGCTGTGTCGTGAGTGCAGCCAAGTCTGGTGATCTTGCTGCCATCAAGGTGCTGGATCTCACCGAGGAGCAGGCGGCTCTGGAGCTTGAGCGGCTGGCGCAGGAAATTGCGGCGCATGATGAGGCGTATCATCATGATGACAAGCCGGTCATTTCTGATGCGGCCTATGACGCCCTGCGTAAGCGCAACACGCAGATTGAGAAATGCTTTCCAGCTCTCATCCGTGAGGACTCCCCGTCTGGCCGTGTGGGGGCTGCGCCGTCGGAAAAGTTCGACAAGGTCCAGCATGCGGTCGCCATGCTCTCCCTTGGGAATGCCTTCACCGATGATGACGTGAAAGAGTTTGGCCTGCGTGTCAGTCGGTTTTTGGGCTTGAAAGCGGATGAGGAGCTTGCCTATACAGCCGAACCCAAGATTGATGGCCTGTCGGCCAGTCTGCGCTACGAAAAGGGTGAGCTGGTGATGGCGGCCACCCGCGGCGATGGCTCCGAGGGTGAAAACGTCACCCGCAATGTTCAGACCATCAAGGACATTCCCCAGACGCTCAAAACCAAATCGCCGCCGGATGTCTTTGAGGTGCGTGGCGAGATTTACATGAGCCATGCAGCCTTTGCCGCTTTGAACGAGCAGCAGGAGGCGGCCGGCAAGGACCCGTTTGCCAATCCGCGTAATGCCGCTGCGGGCTCCCTGCGCCAGCTTGATCCGACCATCACAGCGTCGCGCCCGCTGCAGTTTTTCGCCTATGCGTGGGGGGAGGTTTCGGACCTGGCGACTGAGACCCAGACAGAAGCGGTCGAGTTGCTTGGTAGCTATGGCTTTCCGATCAATCCGTTGATGAAGCGGTGCGTCAGCACCATGGATATGATCGCGCACTACCATGCAATTGAAGAAGCGCGATCGTCGCTTGGCTATGACATTGACGGGGTCGTCTACAAAGTAGACCGGCTCGATTGGCAGGCGCGACTGGGGTTTGTCACACGCAGTCCACGCTGGGCCATTGCCCATAAATTCCCGGCCGAACAGGCCATTACGGTCCTCAATGACATTGAAATTCAGGTGGGACGCACCGGCGCGCTGACGCCGGTGGCGAAACTCGAGCCGGTGACCGTTGGCGGTGTCGTAGTGTCCAACGCGACACTCCACAACGAAGACGAGATTGCCCGAAAAGACATCCGTATCGGCGATACGGTTGTTGTGCAGCGGGCGGGGGATGTCATCCCGCAGGTTGTGCGTGTTCTGACCGAGAAGCGCAGCGGCAAGGAAGTTCCTTTCAAGCCTCTGTCGGCCTGCCCCGTGTGCGGCAGCCATGCGGTGCGGGACATCAACGAAAAGACCGGCAAGGAAGACGTGGTGCGTCGCTGCACCGGTGGCCTTATCTGCGAGGCCCAGCTTGTTCAGCGGCTCAAGCACTTTGTTGCACGCAATGCACTGGACATTGATGGCCTGGGTGCCAAGCAGGTTGATGCGTTTCATGGATTGGGGTGGCTGCATAGCCCGGCAGACATCTTCAAGCTCAATACCCATGCAGAAGAGCTCAAGAAAATGGACGGGTGGGGCGAGACATCTGTCTCCAACCTCATGGCCGCCATTGATGCCCGCCGCGAACCTGACCTTGGTCGGTTGATCTATGGGCTGGGCATTCGCCATGTCGGCGCGACAACAGGCCGGCTGATGGCACGTAGCTACGGCACATTCGAGGCCTTTATGTCTGCCATGATTGCGGCAGGCGAAGACCGCGAAGGGGCTGCGTATCAGGAACTTGTGGGAATCGACGGCGTCGGCGATGTGGTCGCGGATGCGCTTGTGGAGTTTTTCAATGAAGCCCGCAATCGGGACGTCATTGATGCGTTGCTCGCAGAAGTAACACCGCAGGAGGCAGAGGCGATTGTCGCGGACGGATCACCAGTGGCGGGCAAGACGCTGGTCTTTACCGGCACGCTTGAAAAAATGTCCCGTGCGGAAGCCAAAGCGCGGGCAGAGTCCATGGGCGCCAAAGTCTCGGGCTCTGTATCTGCCAAGACGGACCTGGTGATTGCGGGGCCGGGCGCAGGGTCCAAGCTCAAGAAGGCAGAGAGCCTGGGGGTCGAGGTGATCGATGAAGATGGCTGGATCGAAATGGCCAGCCAGAGCTAAAGAGGCTTCACGGCCTCTTCGAGCCAACGGAGATCTTCCGGCGGCAGGAGCGGGCTCAGGGTGTCCAGCACGCGTGCGTGGTAGGCGTTTAGCCAGGCTCTTTCGTCCTCGGACAGCAATTCCGGCAAGATCAGTGTGCGATCAATCGGCGCAAGCGTGAGCGTCTCAAACGACTGCATGGGCCGCTCGCCCCCTTCGATCTCTTCACCAGCTCTGACCGTGACCAGATTTTCAATCCGGATGCCGTACGCACCGGTTTTGTAGAAGCCAGGCTCGTTCGAAATAATCATGCCGGGGTCCAGCGGCACGTTGTGTGGCAGCTTGGAAATGCGCTGCGGGCCTTCGTGCACGGACAGGTAACTGCCGACGCCGTGGCCGGTGCCATGGTCAAAATCGAGCCCGGCCTGCCACAAGGCATTGCGCGCCAGCACGTCGAGCTGAGACCCGGATGTGCCCTTCGGGAAGCGCGCCATGGCCAGAGAGATATGACCCTTGAGCACCCGCGTGAATCTATCGCGTACGTCCTGCAGATCAGGCGTGTTGGCCGGTTCACCGACGGAGACAGTTCGGGTGATGTCTGTTGTTCCGTCGAGATATTGCGCGCCTGAGTCAACGAGATAGATATCGCCGGGGTTCAGCGTGCGGTCCGTTGCTTCTGTCACGCGGTAGTGCACGATGGCACCGTTAGGGCCGGCACCGGAGATGGTGTCGAACGACAGGTCTTTCAGGGCGCCAGTTTCAGCTCTGAAACCTTCCAATGCCTGCGCCGCAGAAATTTCAGTGACCTGTCCCTTGGGCGCTTCACGAGACAGCCAGGCAAGGAAACGGGACACGGCGGCTCCGTCGCGCACATGGGCGGCGCGGGTGCCGGCAACTTCTGCTTCATTCTTGCGTGCTTTCGGCAGGACGCAGGGGTCATCTCCAGCCCGAATGACTGCGCCCGCATCGACAAGCCTTTGCCGGATCCAGTCGGCTGCGCTCGTCAAATCGAGCCGGATTTCCTTCTTCGCAGCGCCGAGTTCGTCCAGAGCTTCCTTCAGACGGCCGGGCGCATGCAGCGTGATCTTGTTGCCAAGGTGTGATCGCGTCTGCTGCGTAAGCTTGCGGTCATCGACGAAGAGGTCGGCGTGACCGTCTTCATGCAGGATGGCGAAGGACAGGGGCAGGGGTGTGTGTGATACGTCGCTGCCGCGAATGTTGAATAGCCACGCAATCGAATCCGGCTGGGTCAGAACGGCTGCATGAACGTCTGCGTGTTCCAGTATGTCCGAGACGCGGGTCAGCTTGGCTTCATGGTCTTCGCCGGCGTGCTCAAGAGGATGTGGAACAACTTCGCCGTAGGGGATCGGCGGCTGTTCGGACCAGACTTCGTCAATCAGATTGTCGGGGCAGGGCACCAGCTCCGCGCCGGCTTTCTTGCAGGACTTACGCAGGCGATCAGCGGCGGCGGCAGTGTGCAGCCACGGGTCAAATCCCAGCCGTGCCCCATGGGGGAGGTTTTCCTCAATCCAGCGGGTGGCAGGCTCATCTACCAGATGCTGGGCATCGAAGATGGACATATCCACCTGATCGCGCACCTGCAGGGTATAGCGGCCATCGATGAAGATGGCGGCCTTGTCCTTGAGGACAATCGCCATGCCGGCAGACCCGCCAAACCCGGTCAGCCATTTCAGGCGCTCGGCATGGGGCGGCACATATTCGCCCTGATGCTCATCCGAACGCGGAATGATGAAACCATCCAGCCCGTGACGGGCCATGGCGTCGCGCAGCAGCGCAACGCGGGGTGCCCCTACAGTTGGGTCCGGGTTGTCTGAGAAAATCTGGTAACCGATTGCCTGATCCATACTCTCTATTTAGGCGCAAAGGCGGATCAGGCCAAGCGGGCTATCGCTGCAGGAGCAGGGTCATCCAATCACCAAGGGGATAGCGGGCGCCGATCACAAAGCCCTGCCCCCGATAGGTCGCCTCAACGGCCCGCGACTGGTGCCGAAGAAGCCCTGAGAGAATCACGTAGCTGCCTGGGCGCGTGAAACGCCGCATGTCCGGTGCCAGGTTGATGAGCGGCCCGGCCAGCACATTGGCCATGACCAGGCCGAAGGGTGCCTGTTCGCGCACGGCCTCGTGCTGGAAGCCTGTTGCCTCGACAGCATCCACCAGCGGACCAACACCGTTTGCTTCTGCTGCTGCTTTGGCGAAGCGTACCGACGGCTCATCAATGTCACCGCCCAGGACGGGCAGTTTGGTCACGCTGGCATAAGCGATGGACAGGATGCCGGTGCCGCACCCAAGGTCGAACACCGGGCCGTCCACGCCGCGCTTCAAAAGATCGTCCAGTGCCATCAGGCAGCCGGAGGTGGTGGGGTGCTGG
>JBCBUN010000163.1:0-5199 GCA_039818145.1 Pseudomonadota bacterium | reverse complement strand
ATGGACGGTTCATCTATCCACGCATGCGCGCGGAAGGTGAGAAGGTCTGGCGTGACGGCTGGCGGCCGGGGCATCTGCATTTCATGATGACCACCTACAAGGAGCACCGCGACATCACTGAGAAAGTGGTGCGCTCCATCATTCGGGAGGTGCGCGACGCAGATACGCCCGCCACGATATGGCTGGGGTCTTCAGACCGGTTTGACGAAGACATCATCATTGATTTCCTAGAACGCGAAGCCAGAGATATCGATCTGACGCTGCGCATCATCCGCCAGAATGTCAGCGGCAAGCGCGCGGCTATCGGCCTGGTGTTGCGGGCGATGAACCGACTGCCGGTGGACAAGGATGATCTCATTGTCTTCATGGACGGGGACTTCATTCTGGGCAGGGGTGCCATTGGCAAATGCATGCCCCTGTTCAAGATTGATCCGGAACTGCAGGCCTGCACGACCGACGAAGAAGTCATCTGCATCGGTCCCCGGTGGATTGAGACATGGCTGAAGATGCGGTTTTCCCAGCGGCGTATTGCCATGCAGTCCCATGCTGTTTCCAAACGCGTGCTTACTCTCACAGGCCGCATGTCGATCTTCCGGGCGGAGCACTTGTTGCAGCTTGAGTTCATTCGCCTGCTGGAGGCGGATCATCTGGAGCACTGGTTGTGGGGCAAGTTCCGGTTTCTGTCCGGCGACGACAAGAGCACCTGGTACTACATGCTCTCTCACGGGGCGCGCATGACCTATGTGCCGGACGCTCTGGGCTACACAGTTGAAGTCATCGAAGGGTCGGGACTTGACCGGATGGTGCAGAACTTCCGCCGGTGGTCCGGTAACATGCTGCGCAACGGGGCGCGGGCGATCAAGCTTGGTCCGAGCCGTATGCCGTTCTTCATCTGGTGGTGTCTTGTCGATCAGCGGCTGTCGATGTGGACAATGCTGGTCAGTCCGGTCCTGGCGCTCATGGCGACATTCATCCAGGGCTTCGGGTATCTGGCGGGCTACATCATCTTCATTTCGCTCAGCCGCATGCTGCTGTCACTCTTCCTGTTCAGCTATTCCAGACGGGTTCACCTCTCCTATCCATGGATCCTGTACTTCAATCAGCTGATCAACGCGGCGGTGAAGGTCTATTGCATCTTCCGCCTGTCAAAGCAGCGGTGGACCAATCGCGGCAACCAGTCTGCAGGCATGGGCGGCGCTTCGGTTGTGGAGGTCGCCCGTGACACCATGGCGTCCTGGTGCACTGCCACCTCCGTGGCCTTTCTCGTGGTGATCACCATGCATTATGCGGGGCTTGCGGACATACCCAGCCGGGCCCTTTTTCAGTCGCTGCTGGCCTTCTAGGCCCCATTGCAAATTGCGAATGGCGCCTGGTGCAGATCGCAGTACTGCATGCTGAATTAACCCTTTGTTATCCATATTTTCCTCAGAAATGCGGCATTTCTGGATACCAAACGGCATGGCATAGGCGTTGCTCCTTTCTCCCTGAACGCAATCGTTTTTGGAGCAAGACATGGCCTCAGTTTTCACCAATACCGGCAAGATCGTAACGACAGCCATTGTCCTTGCGCTGTTCGCAGGTCTTGGGCCCGTCGCTTTCAATCTTGCTGTTGATCCCTATGACCGCGCCCCTGTGGTGGACCTTGATCTCTACAAGGAGAAGGTCAGCGAGAAGGCGCACTACCCGCTTTGGAAGATGCTGCGGTATCGCGAGCGTGAAGCCGACCTTGTTGTGCTTGGCGACAGCCGGGCCCGCGCGCTGCGCGACAAGTACTGGCACGAGCTTGGTGCCGGCGGCGCTTTCAACTTCGCTTATGGCGGCGCCAACATTGATGAAATCCACGCAACCTTCGAGCACATAAAGACGGATCCTGAGATCAGGACGCTTGTGGTCGGCATTCAGCTGCGCAGCTTTGATATTAATCACAAGGCCGGGCAGAACCGTGTGCCCGAAGCGATCAGGCTCGCAGGCAATCCGCTTGAGTATTACTCAAGCTGGTTTGTGTCGAAGATCGGCTGGCGCAATCTTGCTGCGCGGTATCCCGATGTCACGACGGCCATTGCCGACCTTCGGCCACGTCTCGTACAGCCGGCAAGTGCAGCAACCCTCGCGTCGACTGACCTGGCACGCATCAGCGAAAGCTGTGGATGTGTTTTTCTGGACACTCGTACCGGCCCCTACGGCCGGGGATATCTGGGACGCACACGTCACTGGGACGGGCTGGATCATTGGTCTGGACTCTTCGACATTGACGCCTTCGACCGCGACCTGCCCAGGGTCTATGCGCGGCAGGTCACGAAGAATGCCCGCTCCGACTGGCGCTCCTTCAATTTTGAAGAGCAGCTTTGGGACAAAGTTGCCGCGATAGCTGACTGGGCATCCCAGAACGACATACGCCTGATATTCGTCATCCCGCCAACCATCACGGAGATGCAGCAGCAAATCGCAAATTACGGTCAGGCGGAAGCCAACCTCAATTTTCGGCTGCGCCTCGCGCATCTCGCACCGGTTGTCGACTTTGACTTCGACAATCACCTGACGCGCGACCTGTCGCGTTTCACGGATGCCTATCATTTCAACTCGAAAGTCGCGCGGCTGCTTGTGGGCGAGACCCTGCAGGTGGCGGATGCGGACAGCATGGCCGCGCGCGCTGCCCGGCAGGCGCGGGCCGATATCGCCTGCCCGGTCCATGCGTCCGATCAGACCCGTGAAATTTCAGACGACCTCGTCACCATGCGCGAGGGCACTGCCTGTCGCATCTGGAGGGCCGCAGAATGAGCACGCTCCCGACCATCAACTCCAAACCAACCGCCATTCTCATTGGCGTCGTCGCACTGGCAGCGCTGATCGCTGGCTGGGTGGCACTGAAAGATGGTGGCTCAGCACCGCTTGCCGCAGCGTACAACACCACAATCGAAGCTGATCTCAAGCGCGCCCGTTCCCTGCGGTCTGCAGGTCAGGCGAAAGACGCTTTTGACATTCTCAAGCTGCATGCCAATGGCGGATACCCATCAGCGCTGCTGCAATTGGGCCGGGCATACATGCGCGGCTGGGGCACACAGGTTGATCTGGACGCGTCTCGTGACGCCCTTCTTTTGGCCGTGGAGTATGACTTTCCCGCGCGCGGAGAAGCTGCCTATGAACTGGGCCGGCTGTATCAGCGCTCCGTTGGTGAAGACTGCAACGCGCTGGCGGTTTCGTGGTTCGACCGCGCCAGGGACTGGGGATATGCAAAGGCTCACCTGCAACTCGCCAAGCATTTTGAGCGTGGCCTGGGCACTGATCGCGATCTGGACCGGGCGCTCCATCACTATGAAGCCGCTGCCGCGTTTGGGTCAGAAGCTGCTGCGATCAAATTTGCCCGTATTCTAAAACGCGGCGAGGCAGGCCTCCCCGCAGACCCCAAGCGCGCTGAAGCATTGGCCAAGGTGGCGATCGCCTCTTTGGAAGACAAAGCACGGGGTGGCTCCGGCAGCGCGTCCAAGGTTCTTGGGCGCCTTTATCGCGATGGTGACTTTGTCGCCATGGACATCGAGATGGCTCGTCGCTGGCTGCAAAGGTCCAGTGAGCTGGGCGACCCCGGCGGAATGCATGACCTGGCCCGCCTGATACTTGCGACAGAAACCGATGCCACTCAGGTGCGCAGGGCCCTGGCCTGGATGCGGCGGGCCGTATCCCTTGGCCATGGCGGCGCGATGACTGCCATGGGCCGGTATCATCTGGCTGGTCGATACGGCCTTACCCGCGACAAGGCGGTGGTCTGGTTCGAGCGTGGTGTTGACGCAAAACATGCGGGCGCCATGGCTGAACTTGCCCGGCTCTATGCCGCCGGAGATCTCGTGCCCCGCGACATCAAGAAAGCCATCGAACTAGCGAAACAGGGCGTTGAGCAGGGTCATCGCGGATCGCAGACCCTGCTCTCCGACCTCAGACTGCGCAGGGACAAAGTCTCGTCAAATGAGCGCTTCGTGCGACCGGACATGAGCAAGCTTGGCTCCGCTTTCAGTTTTCCCCCCATTCAGATGCAGCCTTAGGAGGCATTTCCCATGGTCTTTAGCTCCCTCGAGTTCATCTACCTGTTTCTGCCTCCGACCCTTGCCGGTTTCTTTGTGTTGCGCTGGCTTGGATGGGAACGCGGCATCATATGGTGGCTGATAGCGGCCTCCCTGGCTTTCTATGCCTGGTGGAGCGTTGCGCATCTTGCCCTGCTGCTGGGCTCTGTCGGCGTCAACTATCTGCTGCACAAGATGCTGGTTCGCGAGAAGAGCAGCTTTGTGCTTTGGCTTGGCATTGTCGGCAATCTGGCGACGCTGGCCTACTTCAAATATGCAGATTTTCTCATCGGCAATATGAACGCCGTTGCCGGTACTGATCTGTCAATGCTGGGCATCGTGCTGCCGCTGGCAATTTCGTTTTTCACCTTTCAGCAGATTTCGTTTCTCTACGACACCTACAAGGACCGCATCGCGGATTGCGACTTCTCGCGCTACATGCTGTTTGTGGTTTTCTTCCCGCAGCTGATCGCGGGTCCGATTGTGTTGCAGAAGGATACGATCCCGCAGTTCCGGCTGGCGATTTTCCAGAGCCGCGCCTTCCTGAACATAGCCGTTGGCGGCACCTTGTTTGGTATCGGCCTGTTCAAGAAGATCGTCCTTGCGGATGGTGTGGCGCCCATGGCCAATACGGTGTTCGGGCTGGCGGATGCGGGCCAGGCCGTGCCGATGGAAGCCGCCTGGATTGGCGCGCTGGCATACACCTTCCAGATCTATTTCGATTTCTCAGGCTATTGCGACATGGCGCTTGGACTTGCGCGCCTGTTCGGCATTCGTCTGCCGATCAACTTCCACTCGCCCTATAAATCAGAATCCATCGTGGAATTCTGGCGGCGCTGGCACATCACCCTGTCGCGCTTTCTGCGGGACTATCTTTACATCCCCCTTGGCGGCAACCGGAATGGCCCGTCGCGGCGCTATGTAAACCTGTTCGCCACCATGGTGCTGGGCGGACTATGGCACGGTGCTAGCTGGAACTTTGTTCTGTGGGGTGCGCTGCATGGGTTTTACCTCACGATCAACCACGCCTGGACGGCCATGGCAGGTAAGAGCGGCTTTGCAGGTTTCTTGCCTGCTCCCCTTGCCCGCATTGTTGCCCAGGGTCTGACGCTTCTGGCAGTGATCGTGGCCTGGGTGTTCTTCCGTG
>JBCBUN010000162.1:0-5205 GCA_039818145.1 Pseudomonadota bacterium | reverse complement strand
GAACGGAGGGCACAAGTTTCCAGAGGTTCTCTGGCGATATTGGCTGGGACATTTCCCGTACCGCAAAATCAGGTGAGCAGTTCGGTGCCTTTGCCGACTTGCGGGGCGATGTCTATGTGGTCGACGAAGACGTGATCAATGGCGTGGGTCAGAACAAATCATCGGTGCAAACGCGGGTGATGCCGACTGTGGGCGTCGAGTATCGCTGGCCCTGGATCAGCACTGGTGAAAGGTCGTCCCAGATCATCGAGCCAATTGTCCAGGCCATTTACTCGCCCAGCAACTCCAATCCGCGCGACATTCCCAACGACGACAGCCTGAGTGTCGACTTTGATACAACGCACCTGTTTGACCGCAATCGCTATCCAGGGCTCGATCGCTTCGAAGACGGAGCGCGGATTAATTACGGGCTGCAGTACTCATTGCTGGGTGACAATGGCGGTCAGGCAAATTTCCTGCTCGGCCAGTCTTACCGGTTGGAAGAAAGCGCAACCTTTCCCGCCGGCAGCGGTCTTCAAGACAGCGACTCAGATGTTGTGGGCCGCGTCCAGATCAACCCGGGCCCCTATCTTGATATCGTGAGCCGGTTCCGGGCTGACCCCAAGGACGGGAAGCTTCTTCGCAACGAGGTGTCCCTCACGTCCAGCTTCAACCTGTTTGAAGACCGCGGGGTCGGCATTTCTGCGAACTACGTGTTCCTCGATGCAGACCTTGATACGGTCAACAATCGCGAGGGCGAAGAAGTCACCGGCAGCTTCTCATTCAACTTTGCAGAAAACTGGTGGGTGAACGGCCATGCGCGCCGCGACCTGCGCCGGGCGGAAATGGTGACGGACGGCGTTGGCCTCACCTATCAGGACGAGTGTTTCCTGTTCTCGCTGAACTTCAACCAGAGCTTTATCCGCGACCGCGATATCGAACCGACCAACTCTGTCACGTTCCGTATCCAACTCGTGAGTCTGGGTGAATTTGGCGCCTCAACTACCGTATCCAGCGCGCAGACAAACTAGGTGCCCCTTCGCGGATTGGAGCGCTTGATTGAAGCTCATCTTTCGCTATGCTCCGCTTGGGCGTGGGGAACAAATAAACCGTTGGAAGTATGAGGCTTTTGGGCTCTCATCCCCGGCACTTTTCGTTCACAGGCTGAATTGCCTGCCAAGCAGACATGATATCGGTTCACATGCACACAAAACTGCTCAACAAACTGCGCCAGGGCGCTCTTGCTGCACGCGGCAATGCGCTTCGCGGACTGACCCTTGCCGTCGCATCTGTGGGTCTGGCAGCCCTGCTTTCCGGCCCGTCATCGGCCCAGATGGTTCAAAAAATTGCCGCGATTGTGAATGACAGCGTGATCTCCGGTTACGATCTGGAGCAGCGCCTTGGTCTGGTTTTTGCGACAGCAGGTGTCCCACGCACACCGGAAAACATTGAGCGCATCCGACCTCAGATTCTCAGAGCGCTCGTCGACGAGCGCCTGCAAATTCAAGAAGCTCTCGACAAGAACATTGATGTGGATGATGCCGATATCGATCGGTCCATTGAACGGCTCGGCGGACGGAGCAACATGTCCCTGGAGCAGATCCAGGAGTTCCTGGCATCCGTCAATGTCAATCTCGACACACTGCGCAATCAGGTCTTTGCCGAGCTTGCCTGGAACGAATTGGTGGAGAGCCGCTTCGGGCCGCGCGTGACGGTTACCGACACCGAAATAGATACGGTTCTGGAGCGGATCATCAACCAATCCGAGATGGCATCGTACCTCGTCTCTGAAGTGCTGGTTTCAGTGGAAACCCCCGAGGATGAAGCGCGCGCCCGTGCGGCAGCCGCGCAGCTGGTTGAGCAGCTAAGGCAGGGTGGTGATATTCGCGCCATCGCCGGGCAATTCAGTCAGGCGCCTACAGCGGCCAATGGCGGCGACGCCGGTTGGATCATCGACGGACAGCTTTCAAGTGGCCTCAATGCATCGCTGCGCAATCTGAAAATTGGTGAGACGTCAGATCCAATCCGGACCGTGGCCGGTTATCACATTCTCCAGCTGCGGGATCGCAGGCTAAGTGGTGATCAGATGGATCCGATGGATGCGACTATCACCCTTGAAGCCATCAATATCCCGTTTACCGAGGACATGCCCCGGGCCCAGCTGGAACGCACCAGCGCGGCAATCGGCGAAGCTCTCAAGACGCCGATGGCATGTGGCGAACTGGAAGCGTTTGCCATGAAGCTCAATCCGAATTCGCGGTTCAGTCGGATTGAAGATCGCGCCATGCGCTCCTTTCCGGCTCCTGCCCGCCCGACGCTCATGGAACTGGAAGTCAGCAAGTGGGGCGCGCCTCAACGCACGCCAGACGGCATCGAACTTGTAGTGCTGTGCAATCGCAACATGGTCGAACGTCAGTTGCCAAGCAGGAGTGACATCGAAAACCAGCTGTTCAGTCAGGAACTGGCCATGATGTCTCGCCGCTACCTGCGCGACCTACGGCGCAATGCTGTTGTCGAAATGCGGTGAGCGAAACCGTTGACCCTGTTTCCCTGCCGCTGGCCGTCACCATGGGTGAACCGGCTGGCATCGGCGGGGAGATACTTCTCAAGGCCTGGGCTGATCGGGACGCATCCGGATTGCCACCCTTTGTGGCCATTGATGACCCGGCCAGACTTGAGACAACTGCCAAAAAGCTTGGCTTGGTTGTCCCGCTGACGCTGGTTGGCAGTGGCGCGGAGGCTGTGAGTGCGTTTTCAAACGCATTGCCGGTTGCTGAACTTGATGAACCATTGACGCCACCAGCGATACCGGGAACCACCAATGTGGCCCATGGCGAAACCGTAATCGGCTCGATTGAAGTGGCCACTCAATGGGTGTTTGAGGGTCAGGCCAGTGCGGTGGTGACCAATCCCATTCAAAAACAGAGCCTCTATGAGGCAGGCTTTAGATATCCGGGGCACACTGAATATCTTGCGGCACTGACCGGCGCTGAAGGCGCTCCTGTCATGATGCTGGTTTCACCACAGATGCGCGTGGTACCTGTCACCATCCACATCCCGCTGGCTGAGGTTGCACAGCAACTGACAACCCAGGCAATCATCCACGCCGGGCGTGTAACCGCCCAAAGCCTGCGTGAAGACTTTCAGATACGCTCGCCACGCCTGGCTGTGGCGGGGCTCAACCCGCATGCGGGCGAAGGTGGGACCATAGGCACTGAGGAAGACGCCATCATTGCCCCGGCCATCGAAGCGTTGAAGTCTGAAGGTGTGCGCGTGTCTGGCCCCTACCCTGCTGACACGCTTTTTCATGCCCGCGCCCGAGAGAATGCTGACGCGTTCCTGTGCATGTATCACGACCAAGCCCTGATTCCGCTGAAGACGCTTGATTTCGATCGCGGGGTCAACATGACGCTCGGCTTGCCGCTAGTCCGAACATCGCCGGACCATGGCACCGCGCTTGATATTGCGGGATCAGGCCGCGCAAACCCGGAAAGTTTTATTGAAGCTCTCAAGCTGGCTGCGTTGTGCGCCGCCAACCGCAGGCTTCAAGTGCAATGAGCGATGATGGTCTGCCGCCACTGCGCGATGTGATCGCAGAACATGGCCTCGACGCGCGCAAGTCGTTAGGCCAGCACTTTCTGCTTGATCTCAATCTCACCCGCCGTATTGCTCGCGTCGCCGGTGACCTTGGTGAGCACGATACAATTGAGGTGGGCCCTGGCCCTGGCGGCCTGACACGCGCTTTGCTTATGGAGGGGGCAAAGCGCGTGGTCGCGATTGAACGGGATGAGCGCGCATCATCTGCTTTGGCCGATGTGGGGCGCGCCTACGCCGGGCGCTTCACTCTTGTTGAAGCGGACGCCATGGCAGTCAATGAAGGTGATCACATAACCGGTCCAGCCCGGATCGTCGCCAACCTGCCGTACAACATCTCAACTGCGCTATTGCTGAAGTGGCTCAGCCTCGACCCTTGGCCGTCATGGCTACTGTCGATGACGCTCATGTTTCAGAAGGAGGTTGCAGAGCGTGTTGTTGCCGCACCCGGCAGCAAGGCCTACGGCAGATTGTCGGTCATTTCGCAATGGCGAACGGATGCTCACATCGCCTTCGACGTAGACCCGCGCGCCTTCACTCCGCCACCGAAGGTGATGTCCAGCATTGTGCACATGACCCCAAAGGTAATGGGGGCGGACGACCCACCGCTGCACGCTGTCGAGAAAGTAACGGCGGCTGCATTTGGGCAACGCCGGAAAATGCTGAGGGCATCTCTGAAACAGGTGTTTCAAGACCCGGAGGCAATATGCGAGCAGGTGGGGGTCAAGCCAACGGAGCGGGCCGAACGTCTTACGGTAGACGATTTTCTGGCCCTTGCACGCCTGATCTAGCCACGGCCCCCTGGCAGGAATGATGCGGATCAATAAGGCAGCATTTTGCGTCCATGCCATGTTGTGGGCAGGCGCACTGGGTGGCAAAGTAGCCCCTAACAAATGACTGACAATATGTCGGCTCGTGCATCAACGCTTGCACCCATACAGGATGGATTCAAAAGATGGCAACGCTCAGTTACCTCAATACGACACACATTGACTTCGGCTCACGCTCCATGGTGGCGGACACCATGAAGCAACTCGGTATCAAACGCCCGATGATTGTGACCGATAAAGGCATTGTCGCTGCCGGCATTCTCGACAAGGTGCGTGAGGCGATGGGCAATGAGTTTTCGCCGGAAATTTTTGACGGCACCCCCGAAAACCCCACCGAAGAGGCGACCCTTGAAGCCCTTGCTCAATACAAAGACTCCGGGTGCGATGGGGTGATCAGTCTTGGCGGCGGATCGTCCATGGATCTGGCAAAGGGACTTGTTCTTCTGGCGACACATGAGGGAGATCTAACCCAGTTCGCAGCCATTGAAGGCGGCGGCGGGCTCATTGGCGAAACCGCGCCGCACATCGCGATGCCAACTACTGCCGGTACCGGTTCAGAAGTGTCTGTGGGTTCGGTGATCATCACCAAAGACGGTCGCAAGCTTATTTTTGCAAGCCAGAACCTGATCCCAAAGGTTGCACTGTGTGATCCCGAACTGACGATGGGCCTGCCTGCCCGCCTTACGGCAGCGACGGGCATGGATGCAATCACCCACTGCATCGAGGCCGTGATTTCTCCAATGGATAACCCGCCTGCGGAAGCTGTGGGCCTTGATGGCCTGCGCCGGGCTTTCAAGATGGG